>JAHCBA010000031.1 GCA_019634625.1 Verrucomicrobiia bacterium | reverse complement strand
GGTGGCGGATGCGCAGGCGTTTCAACGGGCGGTGTGGCACTTCGAGGAGGAGTGGGTGCTGGCGGATCCGAACGGCAACAAGTTCGTGAAGTACGCGCTGGACAACGGGTTTACGGGCGGAGTGAACAACGATCCGACGGGGATGTTCCCGGTGTACGCCCTGAACCTGACGCAGGACGGCGAGCGCAAGCAGGACATGCTGGTGTGGTGCCCGCCGCCGAGCGTGCCGGAAGGCGGACTGACCCTGGCGATGCTGGGGGCGGGCCTGACCGGGCTGGCGATGGCGCGCCGGCGGATGGTGTAAGTCTGGGAACGACGAGATTGTGGTTGGAGAGAGTGTGAGCAGAGGCGGCCTGATGGCCGCCTCTTTTTAATTGGGTTCGGCCCGGGCCCGGGCCGATGGGGTCCCCCCGAGGGGGGCGCCATCCCGGTGATCGGTGGCGACGGGAGTCGAACCGGTCATGACGCCTGCCGGGCCACGGCGTTGCCACGCTGATGGCGAAGTTCTTCCAGCAGGCAGAAGAGCGTGGGAGTCGTGAGCACTGTCAGGATGGCGACGGTCATGCCCCCGATAGTGGGAAGCGCCATCGGGACCATCACATCGGAGCCGCGACCGGTGCTGGTGAGGACTGGCATGAGTGCGAGGATGGTAGTGACGGTCGTCATCATCGCCGGGCGCACCCGCAGGGTCGCCCCGGCGACCACGGCATCCCGGATGCGGCTGACGGTGTCGGGGCGTTCGGATTGGAACGTGTTGGCGAGATAGGTTGTCATCAGAACGCCGTCGTCGGTGGCGATGCCGAACAGGGCGAGAAACCCCACCCACACGGCAATGCTGAGGTTGACCGGACCCACCTGAAACAGGCTGCGGAGATCGATGCCGTCGAGGGAGGCGTTGAGAAACCAGGATTGGTTGTACAGCCAGAGCAGGATGAAGCCTCCGGACCAGGCGACGAGGATGCCGGAGAAGATGATCAGAGACCGCGGGACGGATCGGAACTGAAGGTAGATCAGCAGGAAGATGACGATCAGCGAGAGGGGGACCACCAGGCGAAGGCGGGCTTCCGCCCGAACCTGGTTTTCGTAGGCGCCGGTGAACCGGTAGCTGACACCGGGCGGGAGTGTGAACTGGCCTGCCGCCATGAGACTCTTCAGGTAGCGTTCGGCGCCTTCCACCACCTCGACTTCGGCGAAGCCCGGCTTTCTGTCGAAGATGACGTACCCGACGAGGAACGTGTCCTCGGCCTTGATGGACTCGGGCCCGCGCGTATAGCGGATCGTCGAAACCTGGCCGAGGGGGATTTGGGCGCCACCCACCGTGGGGATGAGAATGCCCGAGAGAGCTTCGATATTGTCACGCAGTTCGCGGGGATAACGCACCCGGACGGGGTAGCGTTCGCGGCCCTCGACGGTGGTGGTAAGAGATCGTCCCCCGATGGCCACCTCGATGACCTCATGCACGTCGCCAATGGTGAGCCCGTAACGCGAGAGCGCGGGGCGATCGACATCTATTTCGAGGTATGGGACACCGACAATGCGATCGGCGAAGACGGTTGCGGGTTCGATGGCGGGCACGTCGCGCAAGTGACGTTCCAATTCGAGGCCGACTCTCTCGATGGTCTCCAGATCAGGGCCGTACACCTTCACGCCAAAGGCGGCACGCATGCCGCTCTGCAGCATGACGATCCGGGTTTCAATGGGTTGGAGTTTGGGGGCCGAGGTGGATCCGGGGATCTCGGCGACGCGTGCGATCTCCTGCCAGATGTCGTCCGGACTGAGAATCTCCGGGCGCCACTGCCGGTAGGGTCTGCCCGAGCGGTCGGGGATCAACTGGCCGTCGCCATCGTACAGGAAGGCCGCCTGGCGGCGGTCGTAACGAAAGCGCATGCGCCGGCCGTTCTCGTCGAGGACATACTCGGGCTTGTAGTTGATGACGGTCTCGACCATCGAGACGGGGGCTGGGTCCAGCGGGCTCTCGGCTCGACCGATCTTGCCGACGACGCTGTCGATCTCCGGGATGGACGCGATGGCCTGGTTCTGGAGGGAGAGGATCTCAGTGGCCTCGCCGATGGACCCGTGCGGCATGATGGTTGGCATGTACAGAAACGAGCCCTCGTCGAGGCTGGGCATGAACTCTTTGCCCAGGCCTGGGAAGGCGTGGTAGGCGGCATTCCAGACGGCGTTGTGGCGCAGGGCGTTGGGCATCCAACCGAAGACCCGGCCAAGTCCGAGCCAGGACACCGTCCCGGTGAGCAGCACGGCTGCCACCCCGCTGAGAAAGGCGCCTTTGTGCTCCAGGCACCACCGGACCATTGCGGGATAGCCGCGGATGAAGGCATGGGCCAGGAGAAGGAGACCCCCTGCCAGGACTGCCACGAATACGGTATTCCATGCGCCGCGCTCCGGCCCGAGCGGAACCCACAGGTCGGCGAGGATCATCGCCACCGCCAGGGCAACGACGAGGCTGAAGGCGAATGGAAGTCGCGCCCGCCATCCGGTTGGCACACGGTCGCGGAACTGGCCGAACGCACCAACCAGCACCATGAGGACACCCAGGGACCAGGGAAACCAGGTGACGAGCCACGGCAGAACGCATCCTCCCGCGACGAGAAGCGTGGTGACCAGGAGGCGTCCGGCCCGCCGCGGGGCCCGGGCACCGAGCACCCAGGTGAGCAGCGTTGGGAGGAGGCACAAGGCCAGCACGATAGCGGCGACGAGGGCGAACGTCTTGGTGTAGGCCAGGGGTTTGAACAGTTTGCCCTCGGGGCCCTCCATGGCGAAGACGGGGAGGAAGCTGACGACCGTGGTGGCCACGGCGGTGAGGACGGCACCGCCGACCTCGCGGGTGGAGCGGAGGACGGTATCCCGGACCGCCTGCGGATCGGCGGCGGGCTGGCGGTCGAGGTGGCGCAGGGTGTTTTCCGAAATGACGATTCCCATGTCCACGATGGTTCCGATGGCGATGGCGATGCCGGAGAGCGCCACGATGTTGGCATCCACGCCCAAGGCCTTCATCAGGATGAATGTCAGCAGGACCGTGAGGGGCAGCATGGTGGAGATCACCAGGGCGGTGCGCAGGTGCATCACCATGAGGATGACGACGATCACGGTGATCAGGATCTGGTTCTCGATGGCGGTGGAGAGGGTTCCCAGCGTCTCCAGGATCAGGCCGGTACGGTCGTAGAAGGGCACGATCTGAAGTTGGCTAAGCGTCCCGTCCTCCAGGGTTCGCGAGGGCAGGCCGGGCGAGATGGCGGCAATCCGGCGTTTGACGCCGTCGATGACGGCGAGGGGATTGGCGCCATGGCGGGCGACCACAATGCCGCCGACGACCTCGGCGCCTTCCTTGTCGAGCACGCCGCGACGAAAGGCCGGGCCAAGCCCGATGGTGGCGACGTGGCGAAGGGTGACCGGGATGTCATCCCGCATGGTGACCACCGTCTCCTCGAGGTCCTGCAGGGATCGGATGAATCCGAGCCCGCGGATCACGTACTCGACGCGGTTGATCTCGATGGTCCGGGCTCCGACATCGAGGTTGGAACGGCGGACGGCATTGAACACCTGATCCAGGGAGACCTCGAAGGCCCGCATGGCCTCGGGGTTCACATCGATCTGATACTCCCTGACGAAGCCGCCGACGGAGGCCACCTCGGACACCCCTTCGACCGCCTGAAGGCTGTATCGGACGTAGTAATCCTGGACGGAGCGCAGCTCGTGCGGGTCCCAGCCGCCGGTGGGTCTCCCCTGGGGATCCCGGCCTTCCAGGGTGTACTGGAAGACCTGGCCCAGTCCTGTGGCATCGGGGCCGAGGGCGGGCTGAACGCCTTCCGGGAGGGTGCTGGAAGGGAGGCTGTTGAGTTTTTCCAGGATGCGGGACCGGGTCCAGTAGAACTCGGCGCTGTCGTTGAAAATCACATAGATGATGGCGAACCCGAACATCGAGTAACTGCGAATGGTTTTGACCTCAGGAAGTCCAAGCAGCGCGACGGTGAGCGGATAGGTCACCTGGTCCTCGACGTCCTGTGGCGAGCGGCCCTCCCACTCCGCGAAGACGATCTGCTGGTTTTCGCCGATATCCGGGATGGCATCGACGTGGACCGGTGAGCGCGGCAGGGAGCCGAGATTCCAGTTGAACGGGGCCACCAGAATCCCCCAAGCCATGACCAGGCCCAGAAGGATCGACAGGATGAGCGGGTTGCCGAGACAGAGGCGGACGAGGCGATCCATCATGGGGCGATGGGTGGATTCAGGGTCGGTAATGGACGTCGTGTGCCGGGTGTTCGATCGGCAACGGGTTGGTTGCGGCGGGGGGCGGGATGGGCAGCCGCTCGAACTCTCCGCAACGCAGCATTCGTGATCCGAAGTAGGGATTCAGGAGTTCGTCGTCGTCCTGAAGCCAGTCGGCGCGGCGCCCGCCGAAGGCCATCGGGCAATAGGCGAGTCGCGGAGGCGGTCCGGAACGAATCCCCGTGGCGCGCACCAACCGGATCAGGGTGAGGGAGGCCTGTTCGAAGGTCTGACGAGCGGTCTGGAGATCGGCGGCGCGCCCAGCCTCCTCCGCCGCATGGCCAAGTCGTGCGGTCTCCTTGGCGTAAATTGCCTGGGCGATTTCGGTGCCGGGTGCCGTGGGGTGATTCCGCACCGTCGAGGACAGGGCCAGCGCGGCGTCTCGGGCCGTACCGAGATCGTCGCGGGCAAGGGCCCTCCAAAGGGGGAAGTAGGCCGCCATCAGGTGGCCGACGGCGTCCTGCATGGCGCCGGTGACCTCGAAATCGGGCAAGGCGTCCGGATCAGGTGCGCTCATCATGCTGGGTTTCGCGAGGAGTTGAAGGGCGCTGTCCAACTTGAAGGCCCCGTTGACCACAACCCGCTCGCCCGCATCGAGTCCGGACGCGACGATGTGGAGGTCACCGGCGCGGGGGCCCAGGGTGATTTCGCGTCCCTCGTAGATGGGATCTTCCCGATTGGGGACCTCGACATAGACGACGGCGCGCCGGCCGGTCCGCAACACGGCGGATGCGGGCACGACCAGGGGGGGAGGGAGGTCGTTGGGGAGGGAGTAGCCAAGTTGTTCGATGGGCACGAGGGGCATTCCACAGACGTCGCACGCGCCTGGGGCGTCCTTGACGATCTCAGGGTGCATCGGGCTGATCCATCGGCCCTCAAGGGATGGGTCGAGAAGTACGCGGTTGCCGGCGACGCGGGCCTGGACGGTGCCGGTGACAAACATCCCGGGACGAAGCAGGAGATGGGCATTCTCGACGTTCGCGCGGACTTTGAAGGTGCGGCTGGCGGTGTCGAGGACCGGAGGAATGAAGGCGATGCGTCCCGCAAAGGTTTCGCCGGGGATGGCCTCGGCGGTGAAGGTAACGGACTGGCCGAAGCGGAGCCACGGCTTGTCGATTTCGAAGGCATCGAAGACCACCCAGACTGCGGATAGGTCGGCGATTCGGAGCATGACCGAGCCGGTGGTCACGTAGTCGCCCTCGTTGACCAGCTTTTCGATGACGAATCCGCCGAGTGGCGCGTCGATCTCGACCGTGTCGCGTGCCTCCCCCGCGGTCTCGATTGCGGCGATGGCCTGGTCGCTCAGGCCCCAGAGGGACAACTTTCCGCGGGCTGACCGCAGCGATCTGGGATCGTTGAATCGGAGGGCGCTCAGCAGTTCGGTCTGGGCGGTGAGGAACTCCGGGCTGTAGATCTGCGCCAGGTGATCGCCGGGATGCACGCGGACGCCGGTGTAATTGACATAGAGGCGTTCGATGCGGGCCGGGAACCGGGCGGAGATCGAGCGCACCCGCGATTCGTCGGGCAGGATGCGCCCGAAAAGACGGACTTCGATTTCGGGAATTCTGTGCTCCACCGGGGCCGTCACGATGCGAGCCAGGGCTCGGGCGTGGGGTGAGAGCGCGATCTCGCGTCCACCCTCGTCCGGACGTCCCGGCCGGCCGGCCGGAATCAGGTCCATGGCGCAGATTGGGCACTTGCCGGGATTCGGCTGGCGGATCTGCGGGTGCATGGAGCAGGTGAATTCGGTCGCGGCATCGAGGGAGGGGGCGGCGGTGCGGGTGTCCGGCGAAGATGGCGCGGTGAAGCGCCCGATGGCGAAGCCGACGAGCACGATCAGGAGGAGCCCGAGGAGGGTCTTGGAGCGTTTCATGGCGAGGTTGCGGGTGTGTCAGGGCCAAAGAGGGAGTCGATTCTGGCCTGATTGATGCGCAGGTCGGCCAGGGCGCGCCAGTAGCCGATCTCGACATCCAGAAGTCGGCGATGGGCGTCGAACAGATCGAGGAGGGACGCCGCGCCGGCGCGGTACGCGGTTTCGATGGTTTCGTCGACTTGTCGCGCCTTGGGGATCAGGACATCACGAAACAGCCTGGCCCGGCGCACGGCGTCGCGCTCCAGGGAAAGGAGAGTCCGCAGTTGGGCCGTGGCCTGGCGGTGTGCGTCGTCATACTGCCGCAGTGCGGCGTTCATCAGGGCGGCCGCCTCGTCTCGAAGACCGCGGTTCCTGGGGCCCCAGATGGGGAGGGTGACCGAGAGCATGACGATCGCTTCGTTCATGCTCTCGCGGCGGCCGCCCATCGCACGTTCGTCGGTGCGTCGGTATCCGGCGCCGAGGGTGAACTCGGGATAGGCGTCGAGCCTCGCCAGGCGGATGCCTGAACGGGCTGCCTCGACCCGGTTTGCCATGGCCAGGAGGACTGGGTTGCGGCGGGGCAGATCCGCGGTCGGATCGGTTGCATCGGACGGGGGCAGTTCCTCGCCGGCGAGGATGAGGTGCGAAGGCAGCGACGCAGGAAGGGGCATGCCGACCAGGGCTTCCAGTGTGGTCAGTTCGCGCAGGCGTGCTTCATCGATGCGGGCGAGTTGATCCGTCAGCATGGCAGATTCCATCTCGACCCGGAGCAGTTCGGCGACGCCGCCGCCAGTGCGAGCGGCCTGCTCGAGGAAGGCCTCCTGCTTTCGATACAGGTCGAGGTTACGGGTCACGAGTTGAGCCTCCTTCGCGAGGTAGGCGTACTCGATTGCGGTGGTGCGAATGCGGGAGGCGACTTCAAGGATCATGCCGTGCATTTCGTGCGACGAGGCACGGGCCTGGAAGTCGGCCTCGGTTGCACGGTGCCCGAGCGTTCCTGGCCATGGGAGGGCCTGCATGAGGCGCAGGCTTCGCTCACCTTCATTCGCGGCGTCACCCATGGCTTCCAAGGCCAGGTCCGGACGAGGCAGGGCCCGAGCCTGGGGCACCCTGGCACGCGCCGCGTCGAGTTCCGATTGCGCCATCAGGATTCGGGGATTGCGGGTCCGGGCGAAGGCGAGGAGTTCCTCGATGGCGGCGCCAAGTGCGGGATCGGACGTTCGTGCAGCGGACACTTGGGCGGCGAGCCAGGCGTCGCGCCCGTCGGCGGCAGCGATCAAGGTTCCAAGAAGTGGTGCCAGCAGGAGTGGCGGCAGGGGAAGGCGGCTCATGGCATGGCGGAGATCGGCAGGCAGCAGGAGAGAAACTGGAGGATTCTTACCGGGGTGGCGGTGCCATTTGAACTTCGTTTTTCTAGTCGGCCCCCAAGAGGCGGGCCAAGCGGGTGCGCAGGGTCTGGCGGGCGCGGTAGAGGCGTGTTTCGACCGCCTTGGTCGAGCAGCCGAGGACGGTCCCGATCTCCTCATGGGAGAGCGACTCGTATTCGGCAAGTATCAGGGGTTGTCGAAGCGCTTCGGGCAATGCCGCGATGGCGGAGCGAATGACGTTCGAGCGTTCGCGCGCCTGGGCGGCCTGATCCGGGCTCGGATCGGTGTCGGGCAGGACATCGATCAAGGCTGAGTTCGGTCCTTCCGTATCGGCGCTGAGGCACGTGCTTGGATGGCGGGAGCGCCAGCGGTACCGGTCTTTGAGGAGATTTGTGGCGATGGCATAAAGCCAGACTGAGAAGCGGTGGCCGGGGGTGAACCGGGTCCGGTGACGGTACACCCTCACAAAGCACTCCTGGGACAGATCGGCGGCATCCCCTTCGTCCTGGAGGCAGCGGAATAGATAATGGAAGAGCCGCTGCGCGTGGCGATCCATCAGAGCGTCGAGGGCGTCGTCGTGTCCAGCCATGAGCCGGCGCATGTCCCGATCGTCGGGGTCGTCCATGGGGGCGGGTGACATGCCGATCAGTCCATGGGACCGGGTGTGTGGATGGCGGTCGCATCCCGGAAGCTGTGATCCATGGGTCGTTCACGGAGGGAGGTGTTGTCCCAGACCCAGGCCAGATAGCGCCGACCCTGATCGGGCGGCATGGTTCGGCTCACCTGGAGAAAGTGATCGATCATCTCGGACTGGCAGAGGACGCGCATGTCCGCGCGTTCCCGCAGAAGGGAATCGATCTCCGCCGGGACGGGCATGTCGGCGTGGAGGGCGGCGGCCAGGAGGGTGTTGAGTTCGTCGATCCGGGCACACCGTTCCATGCATCGGGGCAGGTAGCCGGCATGGAGTTCGGTGATCCGGGCGAGGTCCTGGCCGGTGAGCTTGAACTCATGCTGGAGCCAGGCCAGTTCGGGTTGGGGGCTGTGGAGGAGGGCCCGGGACGAGAACGTACCGGCGAAATAGGCGAGGCAGTAGGTGCCGACGGCACCGAGGAGTCCCAGGATCAGGATGGGCAGGGTGCGGCGCATGGTTCACGGGAGGGTTAGATAGGGATCCACGGAGCGGGCATAGCGAACGGCCAGTTCCGCGGTGACGGTTGTCGTGTGCTGACGGGCCTGGAACCACCCCAGACCGATGCCGAAGGCCAGTAGCAGGGAGGCGCATGCCCAGGCCAGGCCGGGCCGTGCAAAGTGATTCGCGATCCAAGCTCGGCACTTCATCAGAAATGTCCGGGTGTCCCGATCGTGGGCCTCGAATCGGGCTATCCCCTGCCAGACCCGCTCCCGGAAGCGGGGTGGCAGCGGGGGGGATGGATTCCAGGCACTCAGGAGGACCTTGAGCTTCCTGTCGTCGCTTTCCTGGTCGGACGCTTTCATCGGATGCGAGGTTCTGCGAAGGACCGGTGCCACTTCAACGTAACGACGCGTTCATCAAGCGTGGGTTCGGGTTGCAGCGAGTTCAGGCGGATTAGTGCGATGGAGGGGACGCATGCTGATGGGTGCGCAGTTCCCGCAGGGCTTCGGCATAACGTGGGTGCTTGAGGGGCAGGGACGGGCGTTGCGCCCGGACCAGGTCAACGGTCGGACCCGTGGCGGCGACCTGTCGCAGCGATCTTGCGAGCGTCCACGCCTTGGCATTGCCTATGGGCCGTTCCATGTGTCGGCTGGCGGCATTGCCTGGTGCGGGCACAACGCGAACCGAGTCCGCAAGGGCTTGCGCTTTGGGCGACCAAAGGGGCGACACCGCGGCGGACGTCAGGGTGACGGAACCCATCGCGAGGGCGACGGCGAGGACGGCGATTCGAGTGGGCTTCATGGTGTATGCCTTTCTGCTTTGGCGGTCGCGGGTGATTCCGCGGCGTTCACATCCATGCCTACGCCGGTGGTGATCGAATCCCTCGGGAAATTTCGAGCCGCCCCCGCTTTGTGGGTGTGTTGGCGCCGGACTCCAGGGCGAGGGGGCCGACCCGATGCGTTGAGGGTCGGCCGCGACCGGGCGAATTGGAAAAACAGAAGGGCCGATGTCCGCACGGGAGCGGACATCGGCCCTGGAGTGGGGCGGGAAGCGGTTACTTCTTCCTGGCGGCCTTGGCCTTGGCCGGCTTGGCCGCGGCGGCGTCCTCGAGGGCGGCCTGGGCGGCGGCGAGGCGGGCGACGGGGACGCGGTAAGGCGAGCAGCTCACGTAGGACAGGCCGGTCTTGTGGCAGAACTTGACGCTGGAGGGATCGCCACCGTGTTCGCCGCAGATGCCGAGCTTGATGTTGGGCCGGGTCTGGCGGCCCTTCTCGACCGCGATCTTCATGAGCTGGCCGACGCCGGTCTGGTCGATGGAGGCGAAGGGATTGGCCTTCACGATTTCCAGCTCGGTGTAGGCCGGCAGGAAGGAGCCCGAATCGTCACGGCTCATGCCCAGACAGGTCTGGGTGAGGTCGTTGGTGCCGAAGCTGAAGAACTCGGCCGATTCGGCGATTTCGTCGGCGGTGAGGGCGCCCCGGGGGACTTCGATCATGGTGCCGACGAGGTAATTGAGCTTCACCTTCTTTTCGGCCATGACTTCGCGGGCGACGCGGTGGACGACCTCGACCTGGAGTTCGAGTTCCTTCTTGAAGCCGACGAGGGGGATCATGACTTCGGGCTTCACCTTGATGCCGAGCTTCTGGACCTCGGCAGCCGCCTCGAAGACGGCGCGCGCCTGCATTTCGGAGATCTCGGAGTACACGATGCCGAGGCGGCAGCCGCGGAAGCCGAGCATGGGATTGAATTCGTGGAGACCCTTGACCCGCTGGGTGACCTTTTCGACCGGCACGCCGATCTTGGTGGCGAGCGCCTTCTGGGCGGATTCGTCGTGGGGCAGGAACTCGTGGAGGGGCGGGTCGAGGAACCGGATGGTGGCCGGGAATCCCTTGAGCGCCTTGAAGATCCCGATGAAGTCCTCCCGCTGGTAGGGGAGGAGTTTGGCCAGCGCCTTTTTCCGGTCGTCCACATTGTCGGCGAGGATCATCTCGCGCATGGCGTCGATGCGGTCGCCCTCGAAGAACATGTGCTCGGTGCGGCACAGTCCGATGCCCGTCGCGCCGAAGGCGATGGCGTTCTCGGTCTGCTCGGGGTTGTCCGCGTTGGTGCGGACTTCGAGGCGGGTGACCTTGGAGCACCAGTCCATGAGTTTGCGGAACATGCCGAAGGTGACGCTGTCCTTGGCGGCCAGGGACTTCTCGACGAGCACCTGGACGATTTCCGAAGCGGCGGTCGGGATCTCGCCCGGATAGACCTCGCCGGCGGTGCCATCGATCGAGATCGAGTCGCCTTCGCGGTAGGTGGTGCCGTCCACGGTGACGGTTTTGCTGGCGTAATCGATCTGGAGGGCGCTGGCGCCGCAGATGCAGACCTTGCCCATCTGGCGGGCGACGAGGGCGGCGTGGGAACTGACACCGCCCTTGGCGGTGAGGATGCCCTCGGCGGCGATCATGCCGCGCAGGTCCTCGGGGGAGGTTTCGTTGCGGACGAGCAGGACGCGTTCTCCGCGGGCGGCGGCGGCGGCGGCGCGGTCGGCGTTGAGGTACATGCGACCGGACGCGGCGCCCGGACCGGCGGGCAGACCCTTGGCGATGCAGCGTGCCGATTTGACGGCTTTGCGGTCGAAGACCGGGGCGAGGACCTGGTCGAGCTGATCGGCCGGGACGCGGCGGATGGCGGTTTTCCAGTCGATGAGGCCTTCCTTCTCCATCTCGATGGCGAAGCGGACGGCGGCGAGGCCGGTGCGTTTGCCGTTGCGGGTCTGGAGCATGTACACCACGCCGTCCTCGATGGTGAACTCGAAGTCCTGGACGTCCTTGAAATGGGTTTCGAGGGTCTTGCGGATGCCGTCGAGTTCCTTGAAGGCCTTCGGGAGGTGGTTCTTGAGTTCGGCGACCGGTTCCGGGGTGCGGATGCCCGCCACCACGTCTTCGCCTTGGGCATTGATGAGGAATTCGCCGTAGAAGACCTTTTCGCCGGTGGCCGGATCGCGGGTGAAGGCGACGCCGGAGCCGGAGGTTTCGCCGGTATTGCCATAGACCATGGCCTGGACATTGACGGCGGTACCCCATTCGGCGGGGATGTGGTACTTGCGGCGATAGACGATGGCGCGGTCGTTCATCCAGGAGCCGAAGACGGCCCCGACGGCGCCCCACAACTGTTTCCAGGGGTCCTGGGGAAACTGCTTGCCGGTGCGTTCGTGGATCAGCTTTTTGAAGCGGGCGACCAGTTCCTTGAGGTCCTCGACGGAGAGCTTGGTATCCTCGATGTCCTCCTCGTGGTGATCGTGCTTGAGGTCCTCGATGACGGTCTCGAACGGTTCATGATCTTCGCCGGGGCGCTTTTGAACGCCCATGACCACGTCGCCGTACATCTGGATGAAGCGGCGGTAGCAGTCCCAGGCGAAGCGCTCGTTGTTGCTGTACTTGGCGAGGGCCAGGACCGTCTGGTCGTTCAGGCCGAGGTTGAGAATGGTATCCATCATCCCGGGCATCGAGTCACGGGCGCCGGAACGGACGGAAACGAGGAGCGGTTTGTCGAGGCTGTTGAACTTCTTGCCCAGACACTTCTCGAGGAACGCCACGCCGGCCTCGACCTGGGCCTGGAGTTCCTTCGGGTAGGACTTCTTGTTCTCGTAATAAGCGGTGCAGACCTCGGTGGTGATGGTGAAGCCGGGGGGCACCGGGAGGCCGATGCGGGTCATCTCCGCGAGGTTGGCGCCTTTGCCGCCGAGGAGCGCCTTCATGGAGCCGTCGCCGTCGGCCTTCTTGTTCCCAAACAGGTACACGTATTTGGGGGCCTTGGTCTTGGGGGTCGATGTCTTTGCCATAATGTTGCGGTTGGTATCCTTCCGGAAGACCGGAGAACGGATCTCGATCGAGGGGATCATCCCTTGACGTCGTGAAGGAACGCTAACAATACGGCCACTGATGTCAACGCAATCCTGATGTCCTGCAGGACGGATTTGGCAGCTTGTTTGAAACTATAAGCCATTGAAGAATAACAAGATATAAAAGTCACCGTCCGGGCGGTCCAGAATGAGGGGTAAGTCGGACACCGTAATTCGGGAGACTGGAAAGGAAGGCTCCATCCTCGGATCAAATCAGTAATGCTTCTGCTGGGGGCGGGCGTGGCGCCGCGTGGCGCAGGAGGGTCGCCGGGCCTGGAGGCGGGTGCGTCTCCGTTGTTGCGGCAGGCCTTGCACTCGTACTCGTACTCGTGATCGTGATCGTGATCGCCCAGCCCAGCTCGCACGCGGAATGGGAGGGGCGGGAACTGAAGCCTGAAACCTGAAGCCTGAGACCTGAAGCCTGAAACCTGAAGCCTGAAACCTGAAGCCTGAGACCTGAAGCCTGAAACGTGAAATCTGAGATCCAGTTCCCACGCGGAATGGGAGGGCCGGGCAAGATCGAGCCCATCGCACCCGCCACAAGGCAACGCTCGAAAGGGTGCACCTGCGGGATCGAGGACGAGGACGAGTACCGCCCTTCGGGCTGAGTACGAGTCGCCTCGGCCCCCACGGATGGGTGGTGCGACCCCTGGCGGGGTCGTGGGCGAGGTGGGGCTTCCGCCCGGGGGTCGAACCCGCGGAGCCGGGTCCGACCCCCGGCTAATCTCTGGAAACCCTCCGGGTTTCCGGAACCCGATCGAAGGGGAAGTTGCGAGGCCCTTTATACTCGGGCGTATCGGCGAGTTGTCGGAAGGTGCACCGGAATCGGGGGCGGTATCGGAATCGGTATCGACAGGAGCAACGACGCTTCGCGCATCCCTCGATCGATCGCATTGCCGACACCATGTAAATGTAGTGATTTGACCCCATTGCCTGGGGGGTGCGATGAAGGGGCGATGTTGGATGTGGCGATTGTCGGGTCGGGGTTCGGGGGGGCGCTGCTGGCGATGGTGGCGCGGCGCCTGGGGCGGACGGTGGTGCTGCTGGAGAAGGGGAGTCATCCGCGGTTTGCGATCGGCGAATCCTCGACTCCGCTGGCGGACCTGATCTGGAGCGAATTGACGGCGCGGTACGATCTGGCGGCGCTGACGCCCTTCGCGCATTGGGGGAGCTGGCGGCGGGCGCATCCCGAGGTGAGCTGCGGATTGAAGCGGGGGTTTTCGTTTTATGGCCACCGGATGGGCCAGCCGTTTGCCGGGGCGGCAGGGCGTGCCGATCAGTTGCTGGTGGCGGCGAGTCCGAATGACGAGGTGGCGGACACGCACTGGTACCGTCCTGAGTTCGACCATTTCCTGGTGCGGGAGGCGATGCGGTTGGGGGTGGAGTACCGGGAGGGTTGCGAGGTGTTGGGGGTGGATTTCGAGGCGGGTTCGTGCCGGTTGCGGGTGCGGGAGAACGGGTGGAATGGCGAGGTGCGGGCGATTTGGGTGGTGGATGCGGGGAATCGTCGTGGGCCGGTCTCGCGCTCGTTGGGGCTGCCGGAGCTGGCGGTGCCGCACCTGCCGGGGACGCAGGCGTTGTATTCGCATTTCCGGGATGTTCTGCGGCTGGGGGATCTGCCTTTGCACGAGGGCATGGGGGCCGCCCCGTACCCGGTGGACGATGCGGCGGTGCATCACGTCTTCGAGGGCGGGTGGATCTGGGTGTTGCGATTCGTGAACGGCGTGGTCAGTGCGGGCGTTTCCGCGACGGACGCGGTGGCGGGGCGGTTTGGGTTTGCGGAGGGCGAGGCGGCCTGGGGACGGCTGATCGAGGCGTTGCCGACGGTGAAGCGGCAGTTCGCGGGGGCGACGGCTGTGCGTCCGTTCGTGCATGCGGGCCGGATGGCCTTCCGCACCGGACCGGCGGCGGGACCGGGCTGGGCGTTGCTGCCGAGTGCGGCCGGGTTTGTGGATCCGCTGTTGTCGTCGGGGTTCACCCTCACGTTGCTGGGCATTGAACGCCTGGCGTCGGCGTTGGAACAGGCGTGGGCAAGGCCGGCGGCCTGGGAGGCGGCGATGCGGTCGTATGCGGAGACCACGGCGGCGGAGTGGGGGGTGCTGGAACATTTCATTGGGGCGTTGTACCGGCGCTTGGGCGATTTCGAGGCGTTCACCGAGATCGCCCGCCTTTATTTCACGGCGGTGATCTTTGGGGAAACGGTGCGGCGCCTGGGGCGGCCGGAGGTGGCCGGGGGATTCCTGATGCGGGAGCACCCGGGATTTGCGGGACCGGCGCGCGCCTGCCTCGATGCGGCGGTGTCCGGGGCCCCCGCGGAGGTGTTGCGGCGCCAGGTCGAGGCGGCGATCGGGCCCTACGATCTGGGCGGACTTGGCGATGGCGCGCGCCGGCCGTGGTACCCGGTGCGGGCGGACGATCTGCGGGCCGGGAGGGACAAGGTCGGAGCGACGGCGGAGGAGGTGGAGTCGCTGTTGCTCCGGGCGGGATTTGGCGCGGGCGCCGGGTCCTGAAGGACGCCGAACTCGGCGGCCACGGTCAGGAGGGCATCGGCCAGGGCCGACCAGTCGTCTGCGGACGTTTCCCAGCCGGCACTGACGCGGACGAGGCGGTCGCCGGTGGCGTCGAGACCGAGGGCCTGGAGGACATGGGAGGGCTTTTCGCGGCCGCTGGAACAGGCGGAGCCGGTGGAGACGGCGAAGCCGAGTTTGTCGAGACGGACCACCCAGCGCCGGCGGCAATCGACGGGGGGCAGGAGCAGGGCGGAGGTGTTCCAGAGGCGCGGGGCGTTGCGGCCGACGATCTGGAGACCGGGAATGGCGTTGGCGATGCGGGCTTCGAAGGCGTCGCGGTCGCGCTGGCGCAGTTCGTGGGGGATACGGGCGAGGGCGTCTTCGCGATCGAGGAGGGCGGCGGCGCAGCCGGCGGCGCCGGGGACATTTTCGGTACCGGCGCGGCGTCCGTCCTCCTGGAGACCGCCGACGAGGAGAGGTTTCAGGTTGGGCGGGGCGAGGAGGAAGCCGGTACCGGGCGGGCCACCGAACTTGTGGGCGCAGCCGGAGACGAAGTCGCAGTCACCGAGACCGGCGGCGGGGAGTTTGCCGAGCCACTGGGCGGCATCGCAGAGGAAGGGGACGCCATGGTGAAGGCAGAGGCGGAGGAGGTCGGGCCAGGGCTGGAGAACGCCGGTTTCGTTGTTGGCGGCCATGACCGCAATCAGGGCAGGGCGATGGTGTGGGAGGCGATCGGCGATCCAGTCGAGGTCGGTCACGCCGGACGGGCGGGCGGGGATGAGTTGAACACGGCCGGGGAACCAGCGGGTGGCGGCGGCGAGGACGCAGGGATGTTCGAGGGCGGAGATCCAGACGTCGCCGGTCGAGGTGTGGGCGACATGATGGAGGGCGGTGTTATTGGCCTCGGTGGCACCGGAGGTCCAGACGAGGCGGTGGGCGGGGGCGCCGAGGCGGGTGGCGAGGGTCTCGCGGGCGAGTTGGAGGGCATGATCAGCGCGGGCGCCGGGGCGATGGGGGCTGGAGGGATTGCCGGGGGTACGGTGGGCGGAATCGAGCCAGGCGAGGCGGGCGGCTTCGATGAGGGGCGAGGAGGCGTTGTGATCGAAGTACCGCACGGGGGGAGAGGGTGGCAGGAATTGGCGATCCGACGAGAATTCTCCTGTAAGGCGGGGGAATCGTCGCTACGGTGCGATCCCGACATCCGACGTGAGCGAGACGATCTTCTACAAGCGCGCGACCTTTGTGGCCCATCTGCCGGTGGGGCATCGGTACACGGCGTCGCATGCGTGGCTGGCGCCGGCGGAGGGGTTGGAAGGGGTATGGCGGGTGGGGTTGACGAAGTTTGCGCAGCGAATGCTGGGGGAGCTGGTGGAAGTGCGGTACGAGGTGGAGGCTGGGGCGGCGGTGGGGTTGGGGGATGTGGTGGGAAACATCGAGGGGTTCAAGGCGGTGAGCGACCTTTTCTGTGTGGTGGAGGGGCGGTTCGAGGGGGGCAATCCGGAGTTGGCGGACGGGCTGGAACCGTTGACGCGTGGTGTTCATCATACCTGGGTGTACCAAGTGAAGGGTGAACCGGATCCGCGGGTGCTGGATGTGACCGGCTACATCGGGGTGCTGGACGACACGATTGACCGGATGCTGGCGAAGCAGCAGGCGGAAGAGGCGGCGTCCACGAAGGGGAGCGCGACTACGTCATGAGTTCCGAAGGCGCGCCACGCATTTTGTATTGCCGGTGCCGGTATGCCCAGGTGGTGCCGGCGGCGGTGAAGGACGAGGTCTTGAGGAGATTGTGCGAGTCGGGGGCGGAATTCGAGGCGGTGCCGGACCTTTGCGAGTGGTCGGCGCGGCGGGATCCCGGGCTGGCGCGACTGGCGGGGGGCGGGCCGTTGAAGATTGCGGCGTGTTATCCGCGGGCGGTGAAGTGGTTGTTTGCGAACGCGGGGGCGCCGCTGGATGCGGCGGCGACGGAGGTGTTGAACATGAGGACGCAACCGGCGGAGGAAGTGGTGGCCGGGCTTGAGTCTGGAGAGTTGAAACCGAATCTTCCGGCCGGTCGTCCTACGGCGGGTCCGGATGGGCAACCGACGGGGCAACCGACAGGGCAACCGACGGAGTCATCGACGGAATAACCGATGGAGTAACCGACGGCAGAGAATTCCTGATCATGGCGTTACACGATGCGACGATGCGGGTGGTGCTTCACGAAGGGGAGGGTGCCTCGCCGGTGGGTGCGGACGAGCGGCATGCGGCGGTGCGGGCCCTGCTGGAAGGGGGGTTCGCGGTGCGGTCGAACCGGACGGGGGGGGTGACGTTCGGGACGGGTCCCGAGTTGGTGGCCGGGCGATGGGCGGAGGCGGTTGAGGGGAGCGGGGACGGAGGGGAACGGCGGGGCTGGCCGGCGGGGGCGGACGGGCCGGTGGCATTGGTGGCGGAGGCGGAGGCGGTGCGGGCGCGGTATCAGGCGCCGGCGCCGGGGGCGTGGCTGCCATGGTTTCCGGTGATTGATTACGATCGCTGCACGAACTGCATGCAGTGTCTGTCGTTTTGTCTGTTCGGGGTGTACGGCGTGGACGGCGGGGGGCGGATCCAGGCGCAGCAACAGGACAACTGCAAGACCCATTGCCCGGCGTGTTCGCGGGTGTGCCCGGAAGCGGCGATCATGTTCCCGAAGTACAAGGGGGGTCCGATCAACGGCGATGCGGTGAGCGACGCGGACTTGCAGCGGGAGAAGATGAAGGTGGACATCTCGGCGCTGCTGGGAGGGGACGTGTATTCGCTGTTGCGGGACCGGAGCGAGCGGGCGCGGAGCCGGTTCAGCAAGGAGCGGGATTCGGACAAGGCATTGGCGGAACGGACCAAGTGCCTGACCAAGCTGGGGGAACTGGTGGCGGATCTGCCGCCGGAGGTGTTGTCGAGTCTGCCGAGTCCCGAACAGATTGCGCAGCGGGCCGAGGAGGCGCGGCGGCGGGTCGAGGAGGCGAAGGCCCGGGCGGCCGGCGGCGGCGGGGGGATGACCGGCACGACCTGACAGGAACGACGCCATGCTGCCTGCGCTGGTTTATCGCACGGTCCGGAGCGCCTCCCCCTGGTGCCTGTGGAAGTTCGCGTGGAACTTCGGGTTGAAGGGGATGCTGTCGGTCGAACGGTTCAAGCGGCGGTTGCGGCGGGGGGAGTACTTCCCGCCGTTCCTGTATCTGTCGATCATCAACTCCTGCAATCTGCGGTGCCAGGGGTGCTGGGTGGATGTTGAAGCGCCGCGGACCGCCCTGGATCTGGAGACGCTGAACCGGACGATCCGGGAGGCGAAGGCGCACGGGAATGCGTTCTTCGGGATCCTGGGGGGCGAGCCGTTTCTGCACCCGGAACTGCTGGATCTGCTGGCGGCGCATCCCGACTGCTATTTCCAGTTGTTTACGAACGGGCAGTTGATCACCGAGAAGACGGCGCGGCGTCTGCGGGCGCTGGGGAACGCGACGCCGCTGGTGTCGATCGAGGGCAACGAGACGGTGAGCGACGAGCGGCGGGGCAAGGCGGACGTGTTCCGCCGGACGCTGCGGGGACTGGAACATTGCGTCGAGGCGGGGCTGCTGACCGGGGTGGCCACCAGCGTGTGCCAGTCGAACATCGACGATCTGCTGTCGGAGGCATGGTTGAGGGATCTGGTCCGGCGGGGGGTGCATTACGTGTGGTACCACACCTACCGGCCGGTGGGGCCGGTGATGAACCCGCAACTGGCGCTGCGACCCGAGCAGTTGGTGGAGGTGCGGAAGTTCGTGGTGGCGATGCGGTCGCGGGTTCCGATTGCCATTGTGGATGCGTACTACGACGACCGGGGGCAGGCGTTGTGCCCGATGGTGACCGGCATCAGCCATCATGTCAGTCCGCGGGGCGACATCGAGCCGTGTCCGATCCTTCAATTTGCGGTGGAGGATGTGCGGGATGGGCGGGGGTTGTACGCGACGTTTCGCGATTCGGCGTTTCTGCGGGATTTCCGGGAGGTCAGCGGGGAGCACACGCGCGGCTGCGTGGTGCTGGAACGTCCGGACCTGGTGAAGGAGCTGGTGCGCCGGCACGGGGCGCGGGACACCACGTTGCGGGGGACGGCGATGGCCGAGCTGGAGGCGATGGAGCCGCGGTTCAGCCAGTGGCTGCCGGGGGAGGAGGTGCCGGAGGGGCACTGGATGTACCGGCTGGCGAAGCGGTACTGGTTTTCTGATTTCAATGCGTACCGGAATGTCCGGCATGACGCCGCCGACAAGGCGCGCGCCCTGCGGGACCGATTGAACGGGCCGCCGGGTTCCCGAAAGGAACCGGAAGGGGCCCCGCTCGTCTCCTGAAACCCCAAGACCCTGTCGTTGCCATGTCCCAGACCACGCCCGCCCTGCTGCCCCGTCTCGTCCCCTTGCAGACCTGGCGTCCGCCGAAGAAGAACATCCCGCCGACGCCGATGCTGCGGCAGCGGATCCTGCAGGGGGTGCGGCATTATGTGGCCGAGTTCCAGCCGGTGCCGCCGATGCCGGTGAAGGAGCTGGCGGTGCATGCGGAGCGGGTGGTGTCGCTGCTTCAATGCGACCCGATCTACCGGGATTTCATCGGGGTGCTGATCAACAACGAGATGTGGCGGGAGCAACTGGCGCGGGTGCCGTTCGAGCGGCGGCTCCTGCTGTTGCCGAAGTGCCTGCGGGTCGAGAGCAAGTGTCCGGCGCCGTTCGATGAGTTCGGTCTGTTGTGCAAGCAGTGCGGGTTGTGTTCGATCCAGGATCTGACGATCGAGGCGGAGAAGCTGGGTTACGCGGTGCTGGTGGCGGAGGGGTCGGCGATCGTGATGAGCCTGATCCAGACGGGGAAGATCGAGGCGATCGTCGGGGTGAGCTGCCTGAGCGTGCTGGAGCGGGCGTTCCCGTACATGGAGGCGGCGGCGGTTCCCGGAGTGGCGGTGCCGTTGCTGCAGGACGACTGCATCGACACGAACGTCGATCTCGACTGGGTGTGGGAGTACATCCATCTGACCGACGACGACAAGACGATGCGGATGGACCTAGGGGCGTTGCGGGAGGAGGTGGACTTCTGGTTCACGCCGGGATCGCTGGAGATTCTGATGGGGCCGGCCCAGGGCGAGACGGAGCGGGTGGCCCGCGAGTGGCTGATGCGGGCGGGCAAGCGGTGGCGTCCGTTCCTGACGGCGGCGACGTACCAGGCGTTGCGGGACAATCCGGGCGAGGCGTTACCGGGCGACCTGCGCAGCGTGGCGGTGGCGGTCGAGTGCTTTCACAAGGCCTCGCTGATCCACGACGACATCGAGGACGGCGATCTGGTGCGGTACGGACAGCCGACGCTGCATGCGGAGTACGGGGTGGCGCAGGCGTTGAACGTGGGGGATCTGCTGATCGGCGAGGGGTATCGTCTGCTGGCGGCGTGTGATGCGGCGCCGGCGGCCCGGTTGGAGATGGTCCGGGTGGCGGCGGAGGCGCAGCGCGAGTTGTGCCGGGGGCAGGGGGCGGAACTGGCGTGGGCGCGGTCTCCGGAGCCACTGACCCCGGTGCAGGTGGTGGACATTTTCCGTCGGAAGACGGCGCCGGCCTTCGAAGTGGCGTTGCGGCTTGGGGCGTTGTACGCGGGGCATCACGAGGAGGTGTCGGAAGTGCTGGGCAAGTACAGCCGCTCGCTCGGCATCGCCTACCAGGTGCGGGACGACCTCGAGGATCTCGATGGCCTGGAAGGGACGGATGTGACGGGGTTGCGTCCGAGCCTGGTGCTGGCGGTGGCGCGGGACCGGGCGCAGGGGGAGGACCGCGAGATTCTGGACCGGCACTGGCGGCGGTCGCCGGACCACGATCCGGCGGGGGTGTTGGAACGGGTGCGGTCATTGAAGGCCGATGAGCGGTGCCGTCATCTGCTCGAGAGCTACAAGGAGGAGGCGGTGCGGTCGCTGGCCGCGCTGGAGCATGCGAGTCTGAAGGGGCTGCTGCGGCGGACGCTCGGGAAGATCTTCAACGACGTTGAGATCAAGGGGTGGTGCAAGGAGCATCAGCAGGGCGCCGGCGGGGCGGCGGCGCCGGGGTCGGAGCCGACGACAGCGGCGGCGGTGGCGGCGACGGAACCGGTCCGCGCTTGAGTCTCCGGCTTCAACTGCTTCAGGTGGCGCGGCTGGCCCCCCGACTGCTGGGCGAGGGGACGGACTTGGTGCGGGCGTTTCTGGAGAGCCAGTGGACTGCGGAAGGGGGTGCAAGGGACCGGGCGGGGCGGGCGGATCTGTATTACACCATCTTCACGCTGGCGGGATTGGAGGCGTTGCAGGCGGAGATTCCGCGGGACCGGGTGACCGGGTATCTGGAAGGGCATGGGGATGGGGAGGGGTTGGACTTCGTGCATCTGGGGGCGCTGGCGCGGTGCTGGGCGGCGGTGGGATTGGAGCGGTTGCCGAAGGATCGGGCGGGGGCGCTGTTGGAACGGATCGAAGGGTTTCGCAAGCCGGACGGCGGGTACGAGGGGGATGCGCGTCTGGGGCACGGAACGGCGTACGGAGCCTTTGTGGCGTTGGGGGCGTATCAGGATCTTGGCGGGACGCCGCCCCAGCCCCTGCGCCTGATCCAGGGACTGCGAGCGCTGGAATCGAAGGACGGCGCGTGGAGCAATGTGCCGGGTGCGGCGGTGGGGGCGACCAATGCGACGGCCGGGGCGGTCACGTTGATCCGGCACCTGGGGTTGCCGGTGCCTGACCGGATCGGGGACTGGCTGCTGCAGAGGTGTCATCCGCAGGGCGGGTTCGTGGCGGTTCCCGGGGCGCCGATTCCGGATCTGCTCTCGACGGCGACGGTGCTGCATGCGCTGGCGTCGATGGATCGGCGGCTGACGGCACGGTTGCACGAGGGCTGCCTGGACTTTCTGGACACGCTGTGGTCGGCGGAGGGTGGATTTCACGGGCACTGGGCCGACGATCATCTCGATTCGGAGTACACCTTTTACGGGCTGCTGGCCCTGGGGCATTTGAGCCTGTGACGGCCGCGCTGCGGGAGCGGGCGGAAGGGGTGCTGGACCGGCTGTGCCGGGTGCTGGTGGGTGAGCTGGGGCAGCGGGACCACTGGGTGGGGGAACTTTCCGGCAGCGCCTTGTCCACGGCGGTGGCCACCATTGCGTTGGGCGAAATCGATCGGCGGACCGGTCGCACCGGGCACGCGGGTCTGGTGGAGAACGGGCTTCGCTGGCTGGCGGACCATGTTCATGCCGATGGGGGCTGGGGCGACACCCTGCGCAGCCGCAGCAACCTGTCCACCACGGCGCTGGGGTGGGCGGCCTTCGGGGCGGCCGGGGCGGATGCCCGGTATCCGGCGGTGATCCGGGCGGCGCACGGATGGCTGGAACGGGCGGCGGGCGGGCTGGACGGGCTGGTGCCGGCGATCGAGGGGCGTTACGGGAAGGACCGCACCTTCTCGGTGCCGATCGTGCTGACGCTGGCGTTGTCGGGGCGGCTGGGGGCCGGCGGGTGGAGGCGGGTGCGTCCGCTGCCGTTCGAGCTGGCGTCCCTGCCACGGTCATGGTTCGGGGCGCTGCAACTGCCGGTGGTCAGCTACGCCCTGCCGGCTTTGATCGCCCTGGGTCAGGCGATCCACCATCACGCACCCAGCCGATGGTTACCGGTGCGATGGCTGCGTCAGGCGGCGGTGAACGGGACCCTGCGGCGCCTGGAGGGATTGCAGCCGGAGAACGGGGGATTTCTCGAGGCCACGCCGCTGACGGCGTTCGTGACCCTGAGTCTCGCCTCGATGGACCGGCCGGATCATCCGGTGGCGAGGCGGGCGGCGGAATTTCTGCGGGCCTCGGTGCGGGCCGACGGGAGCTGGCCCATCGACACGAATCTGGCGACGTGGGTGAGCACGCTGTCGGTCAAGGCGTTGCCGGCCCTGGGCGACTGGCTGCCGGAGGCGCGGCGCGAGCGTCTGCGGGCATGGCTGTTGGGGCAGCAGTATCGGCGGGAGCATCCTTACACCGGCGCGGCACCGGGCGGGTGGGCATGGACGGATCTGCCGGGCGGTGTGCCGGATGCGGACGACACGGCGGGGGCGCTGGTGGCGCTGCACCGGTTGGGGGCCGATGACCGGGCGACGCGGGAGGCGGCGGAGCGTGGGGTGGGGTGGTTGCTGGATCTGCAAAACCGGGATGGCGGGATCCCGACGTTTTGCCGCGGCTGGGGGGCGCTGCCGTTTGACCGGAGCGCGCCGGAGTTGACGGCCCATGCGCTGCGGGCGTGGGGGTGTTGGGAAGGATGTCTGGGTCCGGCCATGGCGGCGCGGGTGGCGCGGGCCCGGCGGCGGGCGCTGCGGTATCTCGTCCGGTCCCAGCGCGAGGATGGCGCATGGTTGCCGTTGTGGTTTGGCAATGAGCATGCGCCGGGCGATGCGAATCCGGTGTACGGGACGTCGCAGGTGCTGACAGTGCTGGGTTCCGGGAGGGAGCAGGGGGAGGGCGTGGCCGGGATGGTGCAACGGGGTCGTGCGTTTCTGGTGGCGGCGCAGGGCGGGGATGGCGGTTGGGGTGGGGCGCCGGGGGGACCTTCCACGATCGAGGAGACGGCCCTGGCGGTGCGGGCCTTGAGCGGGTTGGGGGAGGGGCGGGGGGAGGTTGAGCGGGGCATGGCGTGGCTGGTCGGGCGACTGGCCGGGGATGCCATGCCGGAGGCGAGTCCGATCGGGCTGTATTTCGCCAGGCTCTGGTACTGGGAACGGCTTTACCCGGTGATTTTCGCGGTGGACGCGCTGCGATGCGGATTGGCGGGGCCGGGGACGCCCGAGCGTCCGGGTTTCAGCGGGGATCAGGGCGGCCGGGTGCGGGTGTAGGGTTCCTCCTCCCAGTTGTTGGCGGGCCAGAAGAAGCTGTCCACCGAGCCATCATGCCGGAGGGCGAGGTCGCGCACATTGGTGCGGCGGGTGAAGGATCCGGCCCGGCTGGTCCATCCGCTGAAGAGATGGCGGTGCCAGGGACAGGCGGCGACGATGAAGCGGGGTCCCCAGCGGGCGATTTGATCGGCCAGCCAGCGTTGTCCTTCGGGGAGAAGCTGCTGCGCGGGGCCCATGTGGTAGGCGTAGCTGGTGGTGAAGTCGCCGGGGGCACCGAAGTATTCCCAGCCGAGATTGAAGGGGATGTGGCCCCGGGTGCGATCCGAGAGGCAGATGAAGACGTTGGTGGTGCCGAGGTAGCGGGGGCCTTCGAGGTAGTTGCTGGCGAGGACGCCTGCAAAGCCGCTGCGGCGTCCGGGATACACGAGAAAGAGGGGGGGCTTTTCGTTGTGATCGTCCTGGTAGAGCCGGATGCCGATTCCGACCTGGCGCAGGTTGCCGGTGCAGTGCATGCGCCGGGCCATTTCCTTGGAGCGGGCCAGCGTGGGCAGCAGCATCGACGCCAGGATGGCGATGATGGCGATCACCACGAGGAGTTCGATGAGGGTGAAGCCGCGGAGTGCGGGGTTGGGCGACCTCGGGTGCATGGGCTGAGGTTGATCCCGGGGCGGGGGGTGGCAAGGGGGGAAACCTGAAGGCTGAAACCTGAAGGCTGAAACCTGAGACCTGAAGACTGAAACCTGAGGCCTGAAGGCGGAACCATGAGCGGGGGCGGTGCATCCTGGAATGGTGGGGGAGGAGGCAGCGTTGGCGGTTTGCAGCAAGAAACGGGCAGGCTTGGGCTAGAAACGGGAAGCGATGGGGTCGGGGGGCCGGAAGGGTGACGGGGTATGATCCGTGGCCGGGAGCGAGCCCGGTCGAGCGAACAGACGAACTGTACCCGACGATGAACGATCCTTTTCCACGAGAGCCCATGTCGGCGGCGAAGGCCGAGGTTGGGGAGGGTGCGGCGGGGAGTCCGCCGGAAGATCGGCGGGGCTTTTTGTTCCGGGTGGCGCGACCGGTGGCGGGGGTGGCGCTGCTGGGGGTTACCATGATGGCCTGGCGGGGCACCGGGGCGGGCGCGTGTGAGCGACGGGCGGTGTGTGGCTTCTGCCCGGTTTCGGCGGGCTGCGAGCTGCCGGAGGCCCGGCACTGGCGTGGAGACGGAAGGGAAGGAGGAACCCCATGAAACGGCGGCGAGGCGAATCGCGACGGGACTTTCTTGGGCGCGGGTGGAAGGGGGCGGCGGTGGTGGGTGCGGCGAGCCGGGCGACGGCGGCGCAGGCCGGGGCGCGGACGGGTTCGGATCCGCTGCGGTATGATGTGGACCGTTGGCGCCGGGTGGATCCGGCGTGGATTCATTACGAGCGGGTGTCGGGGTTCCGGCTGGAGCAGGGGCCGGCGCGGCGGTTTGCCTGGGGACCGGATGGGCGGTTTCACGTGGCGACGGGGCGATCGGTGGACGTGTATTCGGTGGAGGGCCGGCGGTTGGAACGTCTGGCGATGGAGGAGTTGGTGCGGTGTGTGCGGGTGGAAGCGGACGGAACGCGCTGGGTGGGGTTGCGGGACCGGGTTGAAGTCTGGAGCGACCGTGGGCTGCGGGTGGCGCGTTGGGCGCCGGTGGCCGGGAAGCCGTTTCTTACGGGTTTGGCGGTGACCGAACAGGATGTCTGGGTGGCGGACGCAGGGAACCGGGTGGTGTACCGGTGCGACCGGGACGGGCGGGTGACGTTGCGCGTGGGGGAGCGAAAGCCGGAGGCGGGGATCCCCGGACTGGTGGTGCCGAGTCCGTGTCTGGTGGTCGAGGCCGGCGACGAGGGCGGGGTGTGGGTGAACAATCCGGGTCGGCACCGGGTGGAGGTGTACCGGCGGGACGGCGGGTTGGAGCGGGCGTGGGGACGGCCGGGGGTGGCCCTGGCGTCGTTCTGCGGTTGCTGCAATCCGGTGGCTTTGGCGCGACTGCCGGGCGGCCGGTGTGTCACGGGGGAGAAGGGATTGGCGCGGGTGAAGGTGTACGGACCGGAGGGGGACCTGGAGTCGGTGGTGGCGGGGCCGGATACGTTTGCGGGGGGCGAGGGGGACGGCCTGGGGGTGGGAATGCGGAGCGACGGGGACGACGGGGTGGATGTGGCGGTGGACGGTCAGGGGCGGGTGGCGGTGCTGGACCGGGTGGGGGGGACCCTTCAGATCTTTCAACGCCGGGCGGCGGCAGGGGAGGCGGCATGAATGGGGCCACTTTGCCGGCGGGTCCCGGGGGTGGATGGACGCCCACGCGGCGGGAGGTTTTGCGCACCGGGGTGCGGGTGGCGGGGTTGACCGGGGCGGCGGGGGTGGCGGGATATCTCAGTCATGGCAGCGCGAAGGAGGAGACCGTCTGGCAGATTGATCCGCGGAAGTGCGTGTGCTGCAGCCGGTGTGCGACGGACTGCGTGCTGGAGCCCTCGGCGGTGAAGTGTGTGAACTGGTTCCCGATCTGCGGGTACTGCGACCTGTGCACGGGCTATTTCGAGCCGCAGCCCAACTCCCTGAACACCGGGGCGGAGAACCAGCTTTGCCCGACCGGGGCGATCGTGCGGCGGTTCATCGAGGATCCCTACTTCGAGTACACCATCGACGAGCCCCTGTGCATCGGGTGCGCCAAGTGCGTGGAGGGATGCCGGTTGTTTGGAAACGGTTCCTTCCATCTCCAGGTGCGGCACGACCGGTGCGTGAACTGCAATGAGTGCGCCATCGCGCGGGTGTGTCCGGGCGATGCGTTTTACCGGGCGCCGGCCAGTGCGCCGCACCATCGATTCACCGGCTGAGCCATGCGCGCGATCCTGCTCATGGCGGTGCTGCTGGGGGGATGGGCGGCGTTGGAATGCGGCGCGGGGGAACTGCGGTTTCCGCCGCCGGATTTCGAGAGCGGGCACGTGATGCCGGAGACCGAGTATCCGTCGGCGCGGGCGGCGGCGTGGGCCTGGGTGGATGTGGCGGTGCTGCTGGGCGCGCTGGGATGGGCCACCTGGCTGGTGCATCGGGGGCGGTCGCGACGCGGGGTGGTGTGGGTGTCGGTGTTCTCGGTGTTGTACTTCGGATTTTTCCGCGAGGGATGCGTGTGTGCGATCGGGTCGGTGCAGAATGTGGCGCTGGCCCTCGGGGGACACGGGTACGCCTTGCCGGTCACGGTGGGGATGTTTTTTGCGGCGCCGCTGGTGTTCGCCCTGTTTTTCGGGCGGACGTTTTGCGCGGCGGTGTGTCCGCACGGGGCCCTGCAGGATCTGGTGCTGGTCCGGCCCGTTCGGGTGCCACGCTGGCTCGAGAGCGGGCTGGGCCTCGTTCCGTATCTCTTCCTGGGGGCGGGGGTGGCCTTTGCAGCGACGGGGGCGGCGTTTGTGATCTGCCGGCTGGACCCGTTCATCCCGATCTTCCGGACCAGCGGGGGGATGGGAATGGTGGTGACGGGGGGCGTCCTGCTGGCGGTGGGGATGTTTGTGGGGCGCCCGTACTGCCGATTTCTGTGTCCGTACGGAGCGCTGCTGCGTGTGGTGTCGGCGCTGTCCAAGTGGCGGGTCCGGGTGACGCCCGATGTCTGCACGTCCTGCCGGCTGTGTCCGGAGGCGTGTCCGTACGATGCGATTCGCGAGGCCGATCCGGTCCCGGCGCGGCCGGCGGTGCTGGGGCAGGCGCGGCGGCGGGTGGTGGGGTGGCTGGTTGGACTGCCCCTGTTGATGGCGGCGGGGGCGCTGCTGGGCGGATGGGCGGGCGGGGCGGCATCCCGGTTGGATCCGACCGTTCGCCTGATGGCCCTGCGGGCGGAGGTGCTGGGCGGCGGGACGACGGACGGCTGGCGGCATTCGGATCGGCTGGCGCTGGAGCGGGCGGACCGTGAGGCGGACGAACTCAACTTGCAGGCGGCGCAAACCCGGGAGCGTTTCCGGACGGCGGGGATCGGGTTCGGGGTGTGGAGCGGGCTGGTGGTGGGATGGCGGCTGATCAGCCTGGGGATGGTGCGGCGGCGCACCGAATTCGAGCCGGACCGGGCGGCGTGTGTGGCATGCGCCCGCTGTTTCGAGAGCTGTCCGCAGGAGCGGATCCGGCTGGGACTGGCTCCGGAACCGGTGTCGGTGGCGATGACGCCGCGGGTGTTGCCGGGATCGGTGGTGCCGGGGTCGAAAGCGGGCGGGTGCGGATGCGGAGGAACGCCATGAAGACCGGGACCCCGCTGCGCGAGCCGATCGAGGCGGTTTCCGGGGAGAGCCGCGACGTTTCCGGATCTGGAGACGTCTGGGGGCGGATCGCGTGGGTGGCGGGAGGTTTTGTGCTGACTATCGCGGCGGCGATGTTTCTTGGGCAATGGGTACAGCCACGGGAGGAACCGTGGAGTTCCGGGGAACTCGCCGCCGCCCTGATCCGGCTCGAGGAGGAGCCCAGGAACGAGGCGTTGAAGGAGCGGATCCGGGAGCTGGATGCGCAGCGCCGGGCCGCGTACTTCCGGCGCATCGAACGGAACCGGATGGGGACGGGTTTGTTGCTGGCGGGCGGGGTGATCTGGGTGCTGGCGGCGCGGCTGGGTTGGAAACGGAGCGCCCGGGCCATGCCGTTGCGCCTGGTGACGCCGGGGTCCGAACGGGAACGGGAACGGCGAGGGTCGGAGCGGGCCGTTCTCTGGGCGGGCGCCGGGGTGGCATCGATTCTGGCGATGGCGGGATGGTGGCATTCCGGGGTGGCGGAGGAAACGGCCCGGGTGACTCTGGAGGGGCAGGGTGTGGAGCTGGCTGGAGGAGCGGTCTCACCGGGCGTTCCGGATTCGGGCGAGGCGGAGGGATTGGCGGTGGGAAGCGAGGATGGGAACTGGCCACGATTTCTGGGGCCGGGCGGGGCGTTGACGGGTTCGGGCGAGCGGGTGCCGTTGCGCTGGGATCTGGCGGGCAGCGAGGGGGTGCGCTGGAAGGCCCCGGTTCCGCTGGCCGGTTTCAACTCGCCGGTGGTGTGGGGCGACCGGGTGTATCTGACCGGGGGCAACCGGCGTCAGCGGCTGGTTTTCGCGTACCATGCCGACACCGGGGAACTTCTCTGGCAACGGCCGGTGACACCCCGGGACCGGCCTGCGGAATCGATCGAACCCCCGGACATGAGCGGGGCGGCGGCGAGCACGGCGGCGACGGACGGGATGCGGGTCTATGCGATTTTCGCGACGGGCGAGCTGGGGGCGCTGGATCGCGACGGGAATCTGGTGTGGTTCCGACGACTGGATCTCGAGGAGAACGCCTATGGGCATGCGGCGTCGCTGGTGGTGTGGCGCGACCTGCTGTTTGTGCAGGCGGATCAGGGGCGGGCGGCGGACGGGTTGTCGCGGCTGCTGGCGCTCGACACGCGGACGGGGGAGGAGCGGTGGGTCGCCGGGCGTCCGGTGGCGTCGGGCTGGACCACCCCGGTGGTGGTGGAGGTGGGCGGGCGGGAACAACTGGTGCTGGCCGGGGATCCCTGGGTGATCGCCTATGCGCCCTCGAGCGGCCAGGAGTGGTGGCGGGCGCGGTTGCTTGGCAATGAACTGGCGCCGTCTCCGGTCCTCTCCGGGGACCGCATTGTGGTGGTGTCGCCGGAACGGATGATGGCGGCGGTGCGGGCGGACGGGAGCGGCGACGTGACGGAGAGCCACGTTGTGTGGCGGGAGGAGCGGGATGTGCCGGATGTGCCGACGCCGCTGGCGGCGGGGGACTGGTTGTTCTCGGTGGATTCGCACGGGCTGGTGATGTGCCGGGAGGCGGCGACCGGGAAGGTGTTGTGGGAGCATGCGTACCGAATGGAATTCCAGGCCTCCCCGGTGCGGATGGGGGATCGCATCCTGCTGCTCGCGCATTCGGGGAAGGGGATTGTCATTCAGGCGGCGGCGGTCTTCCAGGAACTCGCCACGTTTGAGGCGGGGGAGGAAGTAAGCGCGACACCGGCGTTGGCGGGGGGGCGGCTGTATGTGCGGACCCATCGGACCCTGGCCTGCATCGAAGGACCGGCAGAGAGCGTGGAGGGGACGCATGCGAACGGACGTTGAACATTTCGTCGAGGCCACCGTGGCCCGGTTGGGGCGAGGGCGGGAGGCGGTCATTCCCATCCTGCAGGCGGTGCAGGAGGAGTACCGGTATCTGCCGGAGGAGGCCTTGCGGCGGGTGTGCGAGATCAGTGCGATCACCCCGTCGCAGATCTGGGGCATCGCCACCTTCTACGACCAGTTCCGGCATCAACCGGTCGGCAAGCACATCATCCATGTGTGTCATGGGACCGCGTGCCATGTGACCGGTGCGGACCGGGTTGAGGACGCGTTGCGGCGGCACCTGCGGATTCCGGCGGGATCGGATACCGATCCCGAGGGGAAGTTCACGTTGGAACCGGTGGCGTGTCTGGGCTGCTGCACGCTGGCGCCGGTGATCCGGCTCGACGCGCTGACCAGCGGGATGGTGGATACCGAGCGGGTGCCGGCGGTGATCGAGGAGTTCCTGGAGATGGGGGTTGCCGGGCATGAGACCCACGAGGCGGGCGGGGTTCATCGTGGGGCGGGGGACGGGTTGGAACTGCCGGAGATCCGGGTCGGACTGGGTTCGTGCTGCCAGGCCAAGGGGAGCGACCGGCTGTTCGTGGAGCTGGACCGGGCGGCGCGCCTGGTGGGGGCCCGGGTGCGACTGAAGCGGGTGGGATGTGTGGGCATGTGCCACCGGACGCCGCTGGTCGAGGTGATGCGCCCGGGGCAACCGTCGCGGTTCTATGCCGGCCTGAAGCCCAACGAGGCGCGCCAGATGGTGCTCGAACACTTTCGTCCGCCGAGCCTGTGGCGGCGGCTGGCGAGGGGCGCGGCGCGGGTGGTGGACCGGGTGTTTCTCGAGGAGGACGACGACCCGGCCCATCGGTGCGCCCTGCCGCCGGACGACGGGGGGACGCGGGCGTTTCTGGGGCGCCAGGTGCATGTGGCCACCGAGCACTTCGGGAAGCTGGACCCGCTGGATCTCGACGAGTATCTCGGGAACGAGGGCTTCGAGGCGCTGCGGCGGTGTCTGATCGAGCGCGATCCCGAGCAGGCGATCGACCGGATCGTGCGGAGCGGGCTGCGGGGGCGGGGCGGGGCGGGCTACCCGACGGGGCCGAAATGGGCGGCGATGCGACGTCAGGCCGGGGAGACGAAGTACGTCGTTTGCAACGGGGACGAGGGGGATCCGGGAGCGTTCATGGACCGGATGCTGCTGGAATCGTTTCCGTACCGGATCCTGGAGGGGCTGGCGATTGCCGGGTATGCGACGGGGGCGCACGAGGGGATTTTCTACATCCGGCGCGAGTATCCGCTGGCGGTGCGCCGGGTGGGGGAGGCCATTGAAGCGATGGAACGGCGGGGCTGGCTGGGGGATCGGCTGATGGGAACCCCGTATCCGTTCCGGGTGCGGATTGCGGAAGGGGCGGGGGCATTCGTGTGCGGGGAGGAGACGGCGCTGATTGCGTCACTCGAGGGGCGTCGGGGGATGCCGCGGTTGCGTCCGCCCTTCCCGGTGGAGTCGGGTTTGTGGGGCAGGCCGACGCTGATCAACAACGTGGAGACACTGGCCTGCGTGCCATGGATTTTGCGGCGGGGCTGGGAGGCGTTTGCGGCGTTGGGCACGGAGGCGAGCAAGGGGACCAAGGTGTTTGCGCTGGCGGGTAAGGTGCGGCGCGGGGGTCTGATCGAGGTGCCGATGGGGACGACGTTGCGGGAGATTGTGGATGAGATCGGGGGCGGGGTGACACCGGGGCGGCGGTTCAAGGCGGTGCAGATCGGGGGTCCCTCGGGCGGGTGCGTGCCGGCGGAACTGGCGGACACGCGGGTCGATTACGAATCGCTGCGGCAGGCCGGGGCGATCATGGGATCCGGGGGGCTGGTGGTGCTGGATGACACCGACTGCATGGTCGATATCGCCCGGTACTTCCTGCGGTTCACCCAGGATCAGTCGTGCGGGAAATGCACCTTCTGCCGGGTGGGGACGCGGCGGATGCTGGACATCCTCGAGGCGATCTGCGCGGGTAAGGGGCGGCGCGAGCATCTCGATGAACTGGAACGGCTGGCGCGGTCCGTGGGGCAGGGGAGTTTGTGCGGGCTGGGGAAGACCGCGCCGAACCCGGTGATCACCACGCTGCGCCATTTCCGGTCGGAATACGAGGCGCACCTGGACGGGCGATGTCCGGCGGGGAAATGCCATGCACTGATCCGGTACCGGATCACCGACCGATGCACCGGCTGCACGCTGTGCGCGCAGCAGTGCCCGGTGAACGCCATTCCCGTCACGCCCTACGCAACGCACACCATCCGGCAGGAGGACTGCACCCGGTGCGACACCTGCCGCCGCGTCTGCCCGTACGATGCGGTGGAAGTCACCTGAGACAGGAACGACCCATGGCGACGATCCGATTCAGCATCGACGACCGCGAGGTGGAGGTTGAGGAGGGCCAGACCGTGCTCGACGGGGCGCGGCGGGCGGGGGTGGACATCCCGACGCTGTGCCATCTCGAACGGTGCGGCCCGCTGACCACCTGCCTCGCCTGCGTGGTGAAGGTGGTGGGCGAGTCGGGCTCGCGGATCGTCCCTTCCTGCGCCACGCGGGCAACCGAGGGTCTGCGGGTGCAGAGCGAGACCGCCGAGGTCCGGGAACTCCGGCGGTCCGCCCTGGAACTGCTGTTGAGCGATCACGTCGGGGACTGCCTTTCGCCGTGCAGCCGGATCTGCCCGCTCGGCCTCGACATACCGCGGATGCTTCGCGAGGTGCGGGATGACGCCCTGCCGCGGGCCCTGGCCACGGTGCGTGAGACCCTGCCGCTGCCGGGGGTGCTGGGACGGTTGTGTCATCATCCCTGCGAGAACGGGTGCCGTCGGTCGTCGTGCGACGGGGCGGCGGCCATTCGCGATGTGGAGCGGTTTGTGGCCGAGGCGCCACGGGATCCGGGGGCGGACGCGCTGCCGGTCTGCCGTCCGGCGAGCGGGCGGCGGGTGGCGGTGGTGGGGGCGGGGCCGGCGGGATTGGCGGCTGCCTGGCGCCTGGTCCGGGCGGGCCATGCCTGCGAGGTGTTCGACCGTGGCAGCCGGGTGGGCGGGACGTTATGGGAGGCCGTCGAGCGGGGAAAGTTGCCCGAAGCGGTGTTGCGCCGGGACGTGGCGGATTTGGAACGGTTGGGGGTGCGGTTCCGGACCGGCTGGGAACTGGGGCGGGAGGCGACCCTGAGCGATTTGAAGTCGGATCATGACGCGGTGCTCCTGACCGTGGGCACGCCGACCCGGGAGGCGGCGGAAGGCTGGGGGGTGGGGTGCGGGGCGGGGGGGATCCGGCTGTTGGAAGGCGAAGGATACCGGACGTGCGTGCCGGGTGTGTTTGCGGCGGGGAGCGCGGTGAAGGGGATTCCGCAGGTGGTGCGGGCGATGGCCGAAGGGCGCCGGGCGGCGGACGCCATCGACGCGGCCCTGGCGGGTCGGGCGTCTGCCGGCGGGGGGCGGGTATTCAGCAGCGTGATGGGCAGGCTGGAGGCGGCGGAGTTGCAGTTGTTCCTGGAAGGAGCCAGCGCCGAGAAGCGGATTCCGGTGGACGCCAGCGCGGTCTATGGCGCGGACGAGGCGCGTCGCGAATCGGCGCGCTGCCTTCATTGCGACTGCCGGGCCGCGGGGAACTGCCGGCTGCAACGGTACTCGGCGCTGTACGGCGCGGAATTCGGTCGGTTCCCCAGGCAGAGGCGGGCGTTCGAGCAGCAGCGTCACCCGGCCCGGGTGCTGTTCGAACCCGGCAAGTGCATCCTGTGCGGCATCTGCGTGGTGCTGGCGGAACGGGCGGCGGAACCGCTGGGCCTGACCTTCGTCGGGCGGGGCTTCGAAGTGCGCGTCGCCGCGCCCATGGGTGAGGGATTCGACCGGGGCTTGCAGAAGGCGGCCGTGGAATGCGCCGAGGCCTGCCCCACCGGGGCCATCCGGGTGGAGGACGGGGCGGGGGCGGATTCATGAGCTTTCGGGAGACGCGCGGCGGGCTGTCATCGAAGGGTGCAATGGAAGGAGGACTCGCGGAGCTCGTCCCTCCGAGGCGCTGTCTCCTCACCCACAATACCGGGATGCACCGCGACGCCTGGCGGCACCGAATCGCGGCTTGTTGGAATTTGCATAATTCATACTTTCTCCGGATGGAAGCGACCTTGACCGAGTTGCATCGATCCACCCGCAGACTGGCGAGAGCCGTGATCGAGCGGGGCGAGCATGTCATTTTGACCGATCACGGTCGGCCGGTCGCGATCATGGTTCCGTTCTCGCCGACGCGAGTTGTTCACGATCTGTCCGAACTGGAGGACGCAGCGCTGACGGACGAAGCGATTATGGATGCAGTTCGCGAATCGAGGGAAGACGAGGTCAGAGATCCGATCCCGGGGTGTGGAGGATGTCGAGGTGGACGGGGCCGTCGAGGGATCGATCGCGGACGTGGAGGGCGAGGAGGTTGCGTCCGGGACGGAGGGTGGCGCGGGCGGTGTCGGGGAAGGGGATGAGGCGGAAGGCGGATTCGGGGACCACGGCGCCGGCGACGACGGGGATGCCATTGAGGAAGATGTCGAAGGTGCCGGGGCTGCGGAGGACGAGGAAGGGGGTGGTGCCCGGGGGTTCATCCAGGGTGAGGGTCTGTCGCATCCAGACTTCGGACCGGCCGGTTGGGGGATGGGGGGACCAGTAGCGGTCATCGAAGTCGCGATGGGACCAGCCGGGGGGTGGCGGGTAGGTTTGGAGGCGCCAGGGTTGGGAGTGCCAGCCGGGAGGCGGGGCGAGGGTGTCGGGAGGCAGCCGGTCGAGGACGGTGCGGATCCGGGCGAGGAGATTGGTGTCAGGCTGGTCGGGAGGGTGATGGGCGAGGATGGCGAGCCACTGGTCGAGGGCGAGATGGGGGCGGTGAGGTTCCCGGTAGGCGTAGAGAAGGGCGAGGTTGGCACGGACGACGTGGGTGATGGGGTGGGCGTCGCCGAACGCCTGTTGCTGCCGGGTCAGGGAGGTGCGGTAGAGGGATTCGGCCTCCCCGGTCTTGATGCCGACGTTGTAGAGGTAGGCGCCGAGGCGGTTGGAGTAGCGGATGGTGAGGGGATGGGAATCGCCGAGGGCGGTGCGGACGCGTTCGAGGGCCTGGCGGACGTAACGTTCGCCGCCTTCGAGGTCGCCGGTGCGACCGATCATGCGGCCGAGGATGTCGAGGGCGTTGGCGACGTCGGCGACCTCGACTCCGGGTGAGGCCTCGGCGAGGGCGATCGCTTCGGCGGCGGCGGCGCGGGCGCCGTCGGCGTCACCGATCCGGTAGCAGGCGGAGGCGAGACGGCTGAGGAACTTCACGAGGAGCGGGTCGCGGGGGCGGAACTGGGAGCGGGCGAGGGCGAGGACCTGCTGGGCGGCTTCGAGGGCCTCTGTGCGCCGGTCGAGGGAGATGAGGGCCCGGGAGAGGTCACTCCGGGCGAGGAGGGTGCGGCGGTCGCGTTCTCCGGCGAGCTGGAGGTGGAGTTCGAGGGCGGCGCGCCACTGGGCCTCGGCGGCGGCGTATTCGCCGAGATTGTAGTAGGTGCGTCCGAGGGTGGAGCGGATGGCGGCCTCGATGGCGGGTTGATCGCCGAGACGGGGGTTGAGCTGGTCGCTGGCGCGATCGAGGAGGGTGCGGAGGGTCACCTGACGGTCGGAGCCGGGGACGATGTCGCCGTGGTTGAAGAGGTCGTCGTTGAGGAAGCGGTGGACGGCGTCCTTGACGGCGGCCTCCTGCCGGGTGGCGCGTTCGGCGCGGAAGGCGCGGAGGGCGAAGGCGCTGCTGACGACGGTGGCTGCGACGAGGAGGAGGAGGAACCCGGCGGCCACGGCGAAGGCGGTGCGATGGCGGCGGAGGAGTTTGGAGGCGCGGTAGGAGAAGCTCGGCTTGACGGCGGTCACGGGTTCGTCGCGGAGATGGCGGCGAAGATCGAGGACGAGGGCGCCTGTGGAGTCGTAGCGGCGGGCGCGATCCTTCTCGAGGCACTTGAGAACGATCCAGTCGAGGTCGCCGCGGAGGGAAAGGGCGAGGCGGGCGGGATAGGAACGGCGATTGCGGGCGACGGTGTCGGCGTCGGGCGGGGGCAGGGCGCGGAGACGGGTGGAAGGGCGGGCGGGTTCCTCGTCCCGGATGCGGCGGCGGATTTCCTCGAGGCTGGCGGTGAGGAGTTCGCGGGCATCGAAGGGCGTGCGGCCGGTGAGCAGTTCGTAGAGCAGGACGCCGAGGGCGTAGATGTCGGTGCGGGTATCGACATCGAGGCCGCTGAGCTGGGTTTGCTCGGGGCTCATGTAGGCCGGGGTGCCGAGGAACTCGTGGAAGCGGGTGAAGACCGTCTTGTCGGTGAGTTCGCCCTGCATGGCCTTGGCGATGCCGAAGTCGATGACCTTGGGGACGGGGCGGTCGTCGTGGAGGGTGACGAGGACGTTGGAGGGTTTGATGTCGCGATGGATGATGCCCTTCTGGTGGGCGTGCTGGAGGGCGGCGCAGACCTCGATGAAGAGTTCGAGGCGGTCGGCGGGGTCGAGGCGTTGTTCGTCGCAGAACTGGGTGATGGGGACGCCGCGGACGAGTTCCATGACGAAGTAGGGGCGGCCGGTGGCGGTGGCGCCGCCGTCGAGGACCCGCGCGATATTCGGATGGTCCATGAGGGCGAGGGCCTGACGTTCGGCCTCGAAGCGGCCCACCACCTGGCGGGTGTCCATGCCGAGCTTGATGATCTTGAGGGCGACGCGGCGTTTCACGGGCTCGCGCTGTTCGGCCATGTACACGACGCCGAAGCCGCCTTCGCCGATTTTTTCGAGGAGCTTGTAGCGGCCGATGACGGTGCCGGGTCCCTCGGAGAGGGGATCGGGCGGTGGCGGGGCCTCGGAGGAGGCGCCATCGAGGAAGTCGCCGGCCTGGAGATGGCAGTGGAGGAGTCCCTCGACGCGTTCGCGGAGGGCGGGTTGATCGCGGCAGGCGCGGTCGAGGAAGGCCAGGCGGTCGGCGGGCGTCCCGAGTTCGAGGGCCTGGAGGAAGAGGTCGCGTTCGGGGGCGGGCATCGGCGGGTTGGGGGGGAAGCGACGGCGGGTCAGTCGCGGGGCCACTGGGTGGGGGCGTCAGCCTGGAGTTCGCGGAGGAGCCAGGCGCGGGCATAGGCCCAGAGGCGGGCGGCGGTGCGTTCGGCGAGGCCGAGGGCCTGGGCGGTCTGGGGACCGGTGAGGCCGGCGAAGAAGCGGAGCTTGACCAGTTGGGCGGCCTGGGGGTCGTCGGCTTCGAGTCGTTCCAGGGCTTCGTGGAGGGCGATGAGGCGGTCGTCGTCGGTTTCGACGGCAAGCCGGACCTGGGACCAGTTGACGCGTTCGAGGTCGCCGCCGCGTTTGAGGCTGCGTTTGCGGCGGGCGTTCTCGATGAGGAGGCGGCGCATGGCCTCGGCGGCGGCGCCGAAGAAGTGGCCGCGGCTGTTCCAGTGGCGGGGTTCGCCGCCGACGAGGCGGAGCCAGGCTTCGTGGACGAGGGCGGTGGCCTGAAGGGTCTGGCCGGGTTGCTCGCGGGCGAGCCGGGCGGCGGCGAGGCCGCGGAGTTCGCGATAGACGAGGGGCAGGAGCTGTTCCGACGCCGACGGATCCCCGGATTCGATCGCGGTCATCAGGCGGGTGACCTCGCCGGGGACACCCAGCGGATCCGGGGCCGGGTGCGGATCGGAAGATGCCATGTCTATGGATGCCATCGGGGTCGGGGCGGGTTCAAGGCGGCGGATGGGGTGCGGGATCCACGAGGCCGCCAGGGGAGGGGAGCAATGGATTGCGGACTCGCAGAGCTCGTCCCTCCGAAGGGTGAAGCGGAGGGGTGGGATCGGAGGGTCCGTTGGGTGTCCAGGCTTCAGCGTGAGCCTTCCATCTCCGCCCTCGACAACGCTGAAGCGTGCATACCGAACAGAGTTCGACCCAGCCTCTGCCCCCCCCGCGTGTCCGCCCTGCTGCCAGTGCATCTCAGCGTTTTGCAGCAGACCTCGTACACGTACCCGTACTCGTAATCCTAATCTTAATCTTAATCTTAATCTTAATCTTAATCTTAATCTTAATCTTAATCGCCCCGCCCAGTTCGCATGCGGAATGAAAGGTCCGAACCCGATCGCACCCATCGGGCCAGCCATGAGGCGACGCTGAAACGGTGTGCCTGCGAGTCGAGGACGATGACGAGTACGAGTACCGCCCTTCGGGCTGAGTACGAGTCCCCGGGGATGGGAAAACGGAATGGTGCAATGGATTGCGGACTCGCGGAGCTCGTCCATCCGAAGGGTGAAGCAGGGTGGCGAAATCGGAGGGCCGAGTTCCACGAGGCCGGCAGGGGAGGGGAGCATTGGATTGAGGACTCGCGGAGCTCGTCCCTCCGAATTGAAGCGAGGGGATGAAATCGGAGGGCCGAGTTCCACGAGGCCGCAGGGGAGTGGAGCATTGGATTGAGGACTCGCGGAGCTCGTCCCTCCGAAGGGTGCAGTCCCTCCGAAGGGTGCAGTCCCTCCGAATCGCTGTCTCCCCAGCCGACACCTCGTGGAGGCATGGGCGGGGCGGGGTCAACCGGCCGTGGGGGAGGCTGCGGTGCCGGACTCGATGAGGAGGGTACGGATGTCGGTCAGCACCAGCCTGGGGTCGAGGGTGTCGGAGCTGTAGATGTTCCGGATGCGGCCTTCGGCGTCGATGAGGAAGACGCGGAGGGTGTGGTGGAGGGGCCCCTGCGGATCGCGGGGATTGGAACGCCGGTTCACCGCCTGACCGTAGGCGTCGAGGATCGGGTTGAGTTCCGTGGCGGAGCGGGTGGTGAGGAAGTGCCAGTCCACGGGGACGCTGCGTTCGCGGGCCCAGCGGGAGTAGTCCGACATGCGGCGGGCGGTGTCGTTCTCCGGGTCGAAGCTCATGCTGATGAGGCGCAGGCGCCCGGCGAACTCGGGCCGGGCGCCGGCCACCTCATGGATCTGGTTGAGCACCCCGGTGGCGAAGGGACAGGCCCGGGGCGAGGCGCAGCGGGTGTAGATGAAGCTCATCACCGTGACCGCGCCGCGGGTCAGGTCGTGCAGGGAGCGGGTCTGGCCGGTGTGGTCGATGACCTGGCCGTCGGCGGCGGGTTTGATGACGGGCAGGGTGTAGGTGCCGGGCTGCGGCGGCTGGTAGGAGAATCCTTCCAGGGCGGCGAGGCCGTCGTCGGCGGGGAGAGCCGGCGGCAGGGCCAACAGGGCGAGGGCGATCCGGGCGGCGAGGAGGCGGGTTCGGACATGGAGCCCGGCCGGGTGCGGAGGATGGACGTGGGGCATGCGAGGATGGGTTTCGGGATTGGGGTTGGTGGGGGCGGTTACTTGAAGAGCTGGGTCGAGCCGAAGAGCATGTGGTGGGGCCGTCCGAGTTCGAGTTTGGCGAAGTCGAGGGTGAACTGGTGGCGGAGGCGGCGTCCGTTCCAGCGGTAGGCCTTGAAGTACTGTTCGTTGTCTTCGCCCTTCTTGTCCCAGCGGGCGAGGAGCGAGCTGGTGAAGTAGAGGCGCCGGCCGTCCCAGCTCTGCGACACCATGTTGACCTGGCGCCCGATGGATTCCTCGTAGGTCTGGCGGGGCCGGTGGGGGTTGGAGACATCGAAGACACGGACCTTGCCGTCGCCGAAGCAGCTTACGAAGAGGGTGGAATCGTCCGAGCTGAGGCTGATGTCCACGGGGAGCGGGAGCTGGGACGGATCGCCGATGTCGGCAACCTCCCTGGCCTGCCATTCGCGGGTGTCGGCATCCTCGTACACGAGCCAGAGCTTCGAGGTGAGGGCGGAGGCGGTGAAGGCGTAGTTGTGGGTGGGACCCCAGGCCCAGCGGATCTCGAGGGGGGCGCCCGGGACATGGAAGACCTTGCGCGGCTGGCGGGCGTGGAAATCCCAGAGGACCATGGTTTGACCGAAGCGCTTCATGGCCTCGGGGTCCTGGACCATCTGGGCGAAGTCCATGGTGTAGTTGGACCAGCCGGTGAAGGACGAGCTGAGCATGACGTTCTTCCGGGGCAGGACCCGGGCGTCGTAGCCGTAGCCGTCGGCCACCGACTCGATCGCGGCGCCGCGGGGGTCCGACTGGGTGGGCATCCAGTGGGTGGCGATGAAGTTGCCCTCGTTGCTGTACTCGACGAGGGCGGTGCGGCCGCCGAGGTCGGAGGTGTTGGACAGGCAGGGGATCAGGACGCGTCCCGGGAGGGCGTAGGCGCCGTGGGGTCCGACGGCACCGCCGGTCTTCTCGGCGAAGTCATCGATGATGCGGATCAGGCTGGGCCGGGCCGGGTCGGTATGGACATCGAAGATGAAGATGCGGCTGGTTTCGAGGCCGGCGAGCCAGAGCTGGCGGCGATCGTCGGTGAAGCCGCCGTGGTGCGCCTCGTTGCGGGAGCCGACGGAGACGGAGTGGAGGACCTGACCGTAGGTGCGTCCGGGTTTGACCCCGACGGTGACCAGCTTGTCGGAGCCGTCGCCGATGGATTCATCGCCGAGGGTCCAGACATAGACGAACTCCTCCTGGCCGGTGATGCGGGGCATGTAGGGGGACATGCAGGTTTCGTCGGCGCGGGCCGGGAAGGCGAGCAGGCCGAGACCGGCGACGAGGGCCGGAAGGGACGGGATGCGGTGGGGATGGGGGTCATTGAGGATGGATTGCATGATCGAATGAGGGTTAGTGGATGGGTTTGGGCCGTCCTGCCCCGTTCATGGGGGGGCAGGGAACGGCGTTCCGTTGGGGAAGTGCGCAAGGCGCGGACGAATCGTGCCATGGAAACTCAGGTCATGGCGGGAGGTCGTTTTGACTTGGGCGGGCAATCTCACTAGCGTCGCGGCCTCATGCGATTGCTGCGGCACACGGACGACGATTTCGAGGCGCGCCTGGCGGGGGCGGCGGCGAGTTCGAGTCTGTTCGATCCGATGGTGGAACTGCGGGCCCGGGAGACGATCGAGGCGGTGATGGGCCGGGGGGACGAGGCGTTGACGGAGCTGACCGAGCGGTTCGACGGGGTGCGGTTGGAGCCGGACCGTTTTGCGGTGAGCGTGGCCGAGCGGCTGGGGGCCTCGGTGCGGGTGAGCGCGGAATTGCGGGCGGCGGTGAAGGAGGCGGAGCGCAACATCGCGGCATTCGCCCGTCGTTCCCTGCGGCGCCGCTGGACCGGGGTGAACCGGCACGGGGCGAAGGTGGGGGAGAAGTTCGACCCGTTCCGGCGGGTGGGGTTGTACATCCCCGGGGGGACGGCGCCGCTGGTGTCCACGGCGCTGATGACGGTGACCCTGGCGCGTGTGGCGGGGTGTCCTGAGATCGTGGTCTGCACGCCGCCCGGGCGGGACGGCACGGTGAATCCGGCACTGCTGTTCGCGGCGGCGACGGCGGGGGCGACGGAGATCTACAAGGTGGGCGGGGCGCAGGCCATCGCGGCGATGGCGGTGGGAACCGGGACGATCCGGGCGGTGGACAAGGTGTTCGGGCCCGGCAATGCGTACGTGGTGGCGGCGAAGCGGCTCCTATTCGGGCGCGTGGCGGTGGATTTGCTGCCGGGTCCGAGCGAGGTGCTGGTGCTGGCGGACGAGACGGCCAACCCGGCGTGGGTGGCGGCGGATCTGCTGGCCCAGGCGGAACATGGATCGGGGGACGAGCGGGTATGGCTGGTGACGCCCTCGAGCCGGTTGCTCACGGCGGTTCGGCGGGAGGTGGACCGGCAACTGGCGGGCCTGGCGCGACGGGACTACATCGTGCGTGCCCTCGAGGCGGGCGGCTGGCTGATCCACGTGAAATCGATGGACCACGGGGTGCGGGTGGCGAACCAACTGGCGCCCGAGCATTGCGAGATTCACGCGCGCCGCGCCGCCCGCTGGGCCGATGGCATCGTGACGGCAGGGGCGATCTTCATCGGCTCATGGTCCCCGACCGTGCTGGGGGATTACGTGGCGGGACCGAGTCATACGCTGCCCACCGGGGGCGCGGGCCGGTCGTTCGCGGGTCTCACGGTGGACCAGTTCCAACACCGGACCAGCGTGGTCGAGTACGGCAAGGCGTCGGTGAAGAAGGCGGAGGCGGCGGTGCGGACCTTTGCCGCCATCGAAGGGCTCGATGCGCACGGCGCGTCGGCCTCGATCCGGTTGAGCCGACGTTGAGGGGAATGGGTCCGAGTCTTCGCATCCCGCCGATTGAACATGGCCCGCCCCCTCGATCCGAACCGCCTGGTGCGTCCGCTGGTGCGCCGGTTGCACGCCTACACGCCGGGGGAGCAGCCCAGGACCGGCGGGCTGGTGAAGTTGAACACCAACGAGAACCCGTACCCGCCGTCCCCGCGGGTCTTGCGGGCGATCCGGGCGGCGACCGACTGGCGGTTGCGGTTGTATCCGTCGCCGACGGCGGAGCGGCTGCGGGAAAAGCTGGCGCGACGGCACGGATGCGCGGTGGAGAACGTCATCGTGGGCAATGGCAGCGACGAACTGCTGGCGCTGGCGGTGCGGTGCTTCGTGGAACCCGCGGATGCGGTGGCGTCCACCGGTGCGAAGGCCGCCGCGCGGGCCACGGTGCAGTACTTCACGCCCAGCTATTCGCTGTACCCGGTGCTGGCGGACGCCCATGGAGCGGTGCGGCGGGAGGTGCCCTTGGAGGCGGATTTCGGATTGCCCGAGCCGGCGGTCGGGCGCGGCCCGGCAAGGCTCGAGGCGGGGGCGGCGCTGACCTTGGTGACGACGCCGAATGCGCCGAGCGGGCGCGGTTATGCGACCGGGGCGCTGGATCGGTTGTGCGGGGCGATGCGCGGGGTGGTTGTGCTGGACGAAGCCTATGTGGACTTTGCCGACGAGCATGCCATGGGGCTGGCCTTGAAGCACCCGCACGTCCTGGTGGCGCGGACGTTCTCCAAGGCGTACTCGCTGTGTTTTCAGCGGGTCGGGTATTTCGTGGGGCACCCGGTTCTGATCGGGGCGCTGCACAAGATCCGCGACAGTTACAACGTGAACGGGCTGGGCCAGGTGGCGGCGGAGGCGACACTGGAGGACCCGGAGTATTACCGGCGGACCCAGCAGCGGGTGGTGGCCACACGGGAGCGGTTGGCGCGGGAACTGGCGGGTCTGGGCTTCCGGGTGGCACCGAGCCAGACGAATTTCCTGTGGATGGAACCTCCGGGGCCGCCGGCGGAACAGTGGCGTGACCGGCTGCGGGAGCGGCGGATGGTGGTGCGCTGGTTTTCGGGAACCGGGCTGAACCGGCACCTGCGGGTGACGGTGGGCACGGACGGGGAGGCGGACCGGTTTCTGCGGGCGGTGCGTGGCATCCTGCGGGAACGGCGTCGGGAGGACGGGGCCACGGAGCGCAAAGGAGGCAAATGAGTTCCCTGATGGACAATGTCCGGAAATCGCCGGTGCTGGCGCGGGTGGTGCCGTTTGTGGTGTTCCTGGTGCTGACTTCGGCGCAGGGATGGTTCGGCGAGGGCGGGCGCTACTGGCTGTACCTCGCCAAGACGGTGGTGGCGGCGTGGATGCTGTGGGAATTGCGCGGCGTCATCGCCGAGATGAAGTGGGCGTGGAGCTGGGAGGCGGCGGTGGTCGGAGTGGGAGTGTGCGTGATGTGGGTGGGGATCGATTCGTGGTACCCGGGTCAGGACGTGTTGTGGTTCCGGTTGGGAATGGGGGACGACCCGGCGGAGAAGCCGGCGTCGGTTTGGAATCCGTTCGAGCATTTCGGTGTGGGGGCGATGGCGTGGCTCTTTGTGGTGGTCCGGCTGGCGGGATCGTCGCTGGTGGTGCCGATGCTGGAGGAGGTGTTTTATCGGTCGTTCGTGTACCGGTACCTGATCAGTCCGGAGTTCGAGAAGGTGGCATTGAACCGGGTGCACTGGGTATCGCTGGGGCTCACCTGCCTGATCTTCGGGTTCACGCATCAGCAGTGGCTGGCGGGAATCCTGTGCGGGCTGGCCTACCACTGGCTGGTGTTTCGGAAGAACCGGATCGGGGACGCCATGACGGCGCATGCGATCACCAATTTCCTGCTGGGCCTGTGGGTGGTGTTCCAGGACGACTGGAAGTTCTGGTAGGCGGGCTGTTCCCTGAACTCCGGGATGCGCGGGATGCACCGCACCGCGGGGAATTGCTCTTGTTCGGCTTTCCCCGATCTGCTGGTCTGGAGGGCGTTGGGAGGGGGATTCCCGAGTGTCAGATCGGTCTGCCGGAGGGGCGCTGGAGGGGCATTTGCAGGCGAACCGACGGGCACGAAGTGTGCCCGCGAAGCCGCAGATCCCGAGGGACTTGAGGCGGGTTGAGGGCAGGGGTGCGCGTGGGTGGGAGACGTAAGATCATGCCGGTACCGTTGCTGGATTTGAAGGGTCAGAACCTGGCCCTGGAAGGGGAACTGCGGGCGGCGTTCGACCGGGTGCTGCGGTCGGGGCAGTTCATCATGGGCCCGGAACTCGAGGCGTTCGAGGCGGACCTGGCGGCGCGACTGGAGGTGCGGCACGCGCTGGGGGTGTCGTCGGGGACGGACGCGATTCTGCTGGCCCTGATGGCGCTGGGCATTGGGCCGGGGGACGAGGTGCTGGTGCCGTCGTTCACCTTCTTCGCCACCGCCGGGTGCGTGGCGCGGTTGGGGGCCACGCCGGTGTTCGTCGATGTCTGTCCGGTCTGCTTCAATCTCGACGTTGCCGATGCGGTGCGGCGCCGGACCGCCCGGTGCAAGGCGGTGATCCCGGTGCATCTCTTCGGGCAGTCGGCGGACATGGATCCGATTCTGGCCTGGGCGCGACGGGAAGGATTGCGGGTGATCGAGGATGCCGCGCAGGCGCTGGGGGCGCGGTACCGGGGTCGCCCTGTGGGAGGGCTGGGGGATTTCGGGACGTTCAGTTTCTTTCCGAGCAAGAACCTTGGCGGGTTCGGCGATGCAGGGTTGTTGGTGACGCAGGACGATGCCCTGGCGGACCGGGCGAGGTTGCTGCGAGTGCATGGGGGGCGACCGAAGTATCACCACCAGGTGGTCGGGGCGAATTTCCGCATGGACCCGCTCCAGGCCGCGTTGCTGGCGGTGAAACTCCCGCATGCCGGGTCGTACAACGCCGCCCGGAGCGCTCACGCCGGGGAATACACGCGGCGGTTGGCGGCCCTGCCCGGAGTCCGGGTGGCGGAACCGGCGCGGTGCGGTTGCCAGGAACCGGTCGCCGGCGGGGGGACGGGCGACGGAGCGCGGCTGATTCTGCCGGTGGCCTATCCGCACAACGATTCCATCTGGAACCAGTACACGCTCCGCGTGCCCGGACCCGGGCGGCGGGAGGCACTCCGGGATCATCTGGCCGGGCGGGGCATCGGGACGGAGATCTACTATCCGATCCCGCTTCATGCCCAGGCGTGCTTCCGTCCCGCCACCGGGGTGCCGCCGGAGTTGCCGGTGTCGGAACGGCTGGCGGGCGAGGTGCTGAGTGTGCCGGTGTATCCGGAACTGACCGCGGAGCAGCGGGACGAGGTGGTGGCCGGCGTGGCCACGTTTCTCGAGGGCGAGCCGGCGATTTCCCGATGAGCGCCGGGAATGCCCATTGGGTGGTGCCGCAGGCGGCGCACGATGCCCTGGTGACGGCGGCCTTCGCGGCCCGGGGGTTCGAGCCGGACGAAGTGGCCGCCATGGTGAAGGTCTGCGGCGAGGCGGCGCGGCACGGGATCCGGACCCACAACGCCATCAAGGCGCTGCATCTCGATGACCTGTTCGGGTCGAGGGTGGGCGGGTGTGTGCCGGGGGCGGCGGTCGAGGTCCTGCCGGTGCGATTTCCCGCCGCGCGGGTGTGGAACGCGCATCGCAAGCTGGGTCCCGGGGTTGCCTATGCCGCCATGGACACGTGCGTGGCGATCGCGCGGGAGCAGGGGGTGGGGATGGTGAGCGTGGATGAGGCGTGGCATTACCTGTGGGGCGGGGCGTATGTCCTCGAGGCGGCGCGGCAGGGATTCATCGGGTACACCAACTGCACGGCGATGCTGGCCGAGGTGGTGCCCTTTGGCGGAAGGCGGCCGGCGCTCGGCACCAACCCGCATTCCTGGGCCTTTCCCACCCGGACGTCGATCGGGTTCCCCGTGTTGATCGACTTCGCCACCTCGTCGGCGGCCATGGGACGCGTCCAGCAACTCGGCCGGGAAGGACGGCCGCTGCCGTCCGGTTGGGCGGTCGATGCGGATGGCAACGAGACCCGGGATCCGGCCCGGGCATCGGCGCTGCTTCCGTTCGGCGGACACAAGGGGTACGGCCTGGGGCTGGTGGACGAACTGTTCGCAGCGTTCATCGGCGGCGGCCGGCCGACGGTGAGGGGCCGGTTCCCGTCCAGCGACGCTTCCAAGCGGACCCCCAGTTTCCATTTCATGGCGATCCATCCCGAGGCCGTGTCGGGAGGACGCTGGGAGGCGGGGCTCGACCGGGACGCGAATGTGAAGGCGGTGGTGTCGGACATTCTCGGGCCGGGCAACGAAGGGGCCCTGCTGCCGGGGCAACTCGAGCACGAAGCGGCGCAACGCTGCGCCCGGGCGGGGGGCCTTCTCTTCACCGACTCCGAAATGGACGCGTTCGACGCCATCGCGTCGGCGTGCGGCCAGCCGGCGTGGGACCGGTCGGCCCTGGCTCGCGCGGACTGACGGGGCGGGGGATGATCCTATGAGTGTTGCGCCGATTCCCGGACTGGAACATCCCCACCGCTGGCTGGTGACCGGCGTGGCGGGGTTCATTGGGTCCCACCTGCTCGAGACGCTCCTGACCCAGGATCAGGAGGTCGTCGGCCTCGACAATTTCCGAACCGGGCACCGCGAGAACCTCGAGGACGTGCGCCGCCGGGTTCGAGGCGCGCAGTGGGCGCGGTTCCGTTTCTGCGAGGGCGACATCCTCCACCGGGCGGACCTGGCCGGGTTGATGGGGGGTGTGACCTATGTGCTGCACCAGGCCGCCCTCGGTTCGGTGCCCCAGTCCATCGAGGACCCCGTCACCACCCATGCCATCAACGTCACCGGCTTCCTGCACATGCTCGAGGCCGCCCGTCAGGCCGGGGTGCGCCGGGTGGTGTACGCGTCGAGCAGTGCCGTGTACGGCGACGCCACCGATCTGCCGGCGGTCGAGGATCGCATCGGGCGCCCGCTGTCCCCGTATGCCGTCTCGAAGTCGATCAACGAACAGTACGCGGCCGTCTTCGAGCGTTGCTACGGCCTGATCTCGGTCGGGCTCCGGTATTTCAATGTGTTCGGACCCCGCCAGGACCCCAACGGTGCCTATGCCGCGGTGATCCCGCGCTGGATCGATGCCCTGCTGACCGGACGGCCTGTCGAGATCTACGGCGATGGGGAAACCAGCCGCGACTTCTGTCCGGTTGAACACGTCGCCCGTGCCAACCTTCTGGCCGCGACCGCCCAACTGCGGCCGGGCGAGCCCCGTGTGTTCAATGTCGGGTTGGGGCAGGCGACCACTCTCAATGCCCTCTTCGAGATCCTCGCCGGCGAGGCCGTCAGGCTGCGACCCGAAGCCGCCGGGGTGAAAGCGACCCATCGCGAGGCGCGCCCGGGCGACATCCGGCATTCCCAGGCGGACATGCGGCGCGCCCGGGAGATTCTCGGCCTGGCGGATACCCGCGACATCCGCACCGGCCTGGCGGCCACCACCCGCTGGTTCGGGCGCTCCCAGGCGGACGACCCGCCCGGCGCGATCGCCGGCACGGCGAATTCTCGATGAAAAAGGCACTCATCACGGGCATCACGGGACAGGACGGCTCCTACCTGGCGGAACTCCTTCTGGAAAAGGGCTACGAGGTCCACGGCATCATCCGGCGTTCGTCGTCGTTCAACACCCAGCGGATCGACCACCTCTATCAGGATCCCCATGCCCAGGGGCAGCGTTTGCGGTTGCACTACGGTGACCTTGCGGACTCGGTGCAGATGGTGCGGCTCCTGTACGAACTCGAACCCGACGAGATCTACAACCTCGGCGCCCAGAGCCATGTCCGCGTGTCCTTCGACATCCCGGAATACACCGGCGATGTCGTCGGCCTGGGCACCATCCGCATCCTCGAGGCCATCCGTGAAAGCGGTCTGTCCGGCAAAGTCCGTTTCTACCAGGCCAGTTCCTCCGAGATGTACGGCAAGGTCCAGGCGGTGCCGCAGACGGAGACCACCCCGTTCTGGCCCCGCTCCCCGTATGCCTGCGCCAAGGTCTATGCCTACTGGCTGACCGTGAACTTCCGGGAATCCTACGGGGTCCATGCCAGCAACGGCATCCTCTTCAACCACGAATCGCCGCGAAGGGGCGAGACGTTTGTGACCCGCAAGATCACCCGCGCCGCCACCCGCATCAAAATGGGCCTCCAGGATGCCCTCTATCTGGGCAATCTCGACGCCCGGCGCGACTGGGGCTACGCGAAGGAATACGTCGAGATGATGTGGTTGATGCTCCAGCAGGAACGCCCGGACGACTACGTCGTGGCGACCAACGAGACCCATTCCGTCCAGGAATTCTGCCAGGAGACCTTCGGTCTTCTGGACCTGGATTGGAAACAGTACGTCCGTCACGACCCGCGCTACGAGCGGCCCGCGGAGGTGGATCTTCTCATCGGCAATCCCGGGAAGGCCCGACGCCAGCTCGGCTGGGAACCCAGGGTCCGCTTCAAGGAACTGGTCCGCATCATGGTGGACGCCGATCTGGCCCTGGCCAGGCACGAGCTGGCCGTCCAGCAGGCCCGGGGCTAGTACCACGGCTTGGAGGGTGCAGGACAATCCATGACTGACTCGAACCCCGCTTCGTCGCCTGTGGATCGATCGTCCCCCGCCTTGAATCCCGACGCCCTCATCCACGTGGCGGGGCATCGCGGCATGGTGGGTTCGGCGTTGGTGCGCTGCCTCGAACGGCGTGGTGCCAACCGGTTGCTGCTGCCGTCCCGATCGGAACTGGATCTGTGCGACGGGGCCGCGGTCGAGGCGTACTACCGTCGGGAACGACCGGACATCGTGCTGGTTGCGGCGGCGCGGGTGGGTGGGATCCACGCCAACCGCACCTTTCCCGCCGAGTTCCTCCAGGAGAACCTCGCCATCGCGCTGAATGTCATTCATGCCGCCTGGCGGCACGGGGTCGGGCGCCTCCTCTTCCTCGGGAGTTCCTGCATCTATCCGAGGCACGCGCCGCAGCCCATGACCGAGGACTGCCTGCTCACCGGTCCGCTGGAACCGACCAACGAAGCCTACGCCATCGCCAAGATCGCCGGACTCAAGCTCGCGCAGTCTTACCGGCGCCAGCATGGCGTGCTGTTTCATTCGGCCATGCCGACCAATCTCTACGGGCCGGGGGACTTCTATCACCCGACCCATTCCCACGTGGTGCCCGCGATGATCCGCCGGTTTCATGAGGCCCGGCGCGATGGCCTGCCGCATGTCACGCTCTGGGGCAGCGGAAGTCCCCGCCGCGAATTCCTGCACGTGGACGATCTGGCCGGGGCCTGCATCCATCTGCTCGGCCTCGACGAGCCGCCGGATTGGGTCAACGTGGGGACCGGCACCGACGTGACCATCCGGGAACTTGCGGAAAGCGTGCGGGAGGTGGTGGGGTACGAAGGGGAACTGCGCTGGGATGCGGCTCAGCCGGACGGCACTCCGCGCAAGCTGCTGAACATCGACCGCCTCCGGGCCACGGGCTGGCAGCCCTCCATTTCATTGTCCGAGGGACTTCGACGCACCTACGCGGATTTCCAGTGTGAACTGGCCGAAGGGCGTCTGCGGGAGTAGTAACAGGATGACAGGAGCGCAGGGAAAGGGATGGGCTGATAGCTCCCGCGTCGCCCGAACCGATTCCATCCGATACCGCGATGAGCCTGACTCTTGAGGAACGTGAAGAGATCAAGCGGTACGTGATCCGCGAGCTTCCCCGGGCGCTCGTGGAGGATCGCGAACTGGCGCTGGTCCTCGAAGGCATCCTGGCGGAGCACTTTCCGCGCCGTGACGAGTTCGCCCGATTGCTCGACGAGGTGCAGGCTTCCCGCCGTGAAAACGAGGCCCGGTTCGAGGCCTTGGACCAGCGGTTCGATGCCGTGGACCACCGCATGGATGCCCTGGAGCAGGGCGTGAAGGAGGTCCGTCAGGACCTGGCCGGGGTGCGGGACTGGATGCACCTCAACGTCGGCGGGTTTCTGGACAAGGCGGGCCATCGCCTCGAGGACGTGGTGGCGGGCGCCTTTCGCTATGGGTTGCAACGTTCCGACATCCAGCCCGAGCACGTCCAGTTGCGGCGCAAGATCACCGACGAGGCCGGTGTGGTTTTTCGTCCGGGCAAGACCCGCGAATTCGACCTCATTGTCCTGGGGCCGACCGTGATCGTCTTCGAGGTCAAAACGCCCGCAAAGATCGATGACATCGACAACCTCGCCGACAAGGTGGCCCTGATGCGGCACCTGCATCCGGACAAGACGGTGGACGGTGTGTTCGTGATGCTGGCCGCCGGCACGGATCACCGCGAAGCCTGTGCGGCCCGCGGCCTTCAGTTGATCCCCTGACCCCACCCCGATTCCATGATCTACGGACACCTCTCCGCTCCGGACGCCTATTCCCACCTGCTGGCCCATGAGGCCTGGCGCTTCGCATTCGATTGGCTGCGTCAACTGCCACCCAACCCCGAGCCCGGCATCCGGCCCCTTCGCGGCGACGCCATGTACGTCAACGTCCATGGCTACGAAACCCTGCCGCCGGAGCAGTGCCGGTACGAAAGCCATCGGAAGTACGTCGATCTCCAATACTGCATCGCCGGCGGAGAACGCATCGACTGGCAGCTTGCGTCCACGCTCCGGCCCGCCGGCCCCTTCGACGAGGCAAAGGATCTCCAGTTCTATGAACCCGGGGATTCCATCACCACCCTCCACATGGTCCCCGGGAGCTACGCCATCTTCCATCCCAGCGACGCCCACCGTCCCAAGCGCGCCGACGGCCTGAATCCATCCGTCTCCAAACTGGTGATCAAGGTCGCCTGGGAACTGGTGCGTGGGGCCTGAAGGCTGAAGGCTGAAGCCTGAAACCGGAAACCTGAAGCCTGAAGCCTGAAGCCTGAAGCCTGAGGACTGAGGACTGAGGACTGAGGACTGAGGACTGAGGACTGAGGACTGAGGACTGAGGACTGAGGACTGAAGGTGGGCGGTGCGTCGGGATGCACCCTGAAGGGTGCCGCGTGGCGCCTGGGGCTCACGCCGGGACCCCACGACGCAAAGGAGTTGGCGGGTGAAGGAAATCGGGTGGCGCAGCCTCCGTTCTGGATTCCTTCGCGTCTTCGCGTCTTCGCGTGAGACTCCCCAACTGAACTCACCCACCCATGCGTCGTACTCGTACTCGTACTCGTACTCAGCCCGAAGGGCGGTACTCGACCTCGAAAGCCCCCGTTCCTCACGCCAAGACGCAAAGACGCAAAGGGAATGCCGGGTAAGAGAAGCCCGGCATCGCTGCCTTCGGTCTGGGTTCCTTGGCGTCTTCGCGTCTTCGCGTGAGAATCCGCAAACCAACTCACCCATGCGTCGTACTCGTTCTCGAAAGACCCCGTTCCTCACGCCAAGACGCAAAGACGCAAAGGGAATGCCGGGTAAAAGAAGCCCGGCATCGCTGCCTTCGGTCTGGATTCCTTCGCGTCTTCGCGTCTTCGCGTGAGAATCCGCAAACCAACTCACCCATGCGTCGTACTCGTACTCAGCCTGCAGGGCGGTACTCGACCTCGAAAGGCCCCGTTCCTCACGCCAAGACGCAAAGACGCAAAGGGAATGCCTGGTGAAAGAAGCCCGGCATCGCTGCCTTCGGTCTGGATTCCTTGGCGTCTTCGCGTCTTCGCGTGAGACTCCACAACTGAACTCACCCATGCGTCGTACTCGTACTCGTACTCAGCCCGCAGGGCGGTACTCGACCTCGAAAGCCCCCGTTCCTCACGCCAAGACGCAAAGACGCAAAGAGAATGGAGGGTGAAGGAAATCGGGCGTCTCTGCCTTCGGTCTGGGTTCCTTGGCGTCGCGTCCCGGGCGCCCTGATCGCGGCGTTCGGCCTGGCGGCATCGGGTGCTGACTTTGAGTGGGGCGGGCACATCAGCGGATCGGGATCCAACACCCTCGAGGTGCTCCGGTCGCTGTCGGGCCGGCCCGGGCTTCATTGGACCCGCGGGGCGTCGCCGCTGGGAAAGGAGAACGGATTCCGATGGCTGGCCGACGTCCGCAATTACCAACCCGGTCGGCAACGACCTCCCGAGCGGCTGCCGCAGGACCTGTTTTCGGTGTATTGGACCTGCCGGACGAATCTCCCTCCGGCCCCGCGTTCCCCCGACGCCTGGGAGGTCTACAACGAACCGGACTTCTACTTCGTCGAGAACAGCGCCGCGGACATGGCGGCGGTCCTCAAGGCCGCCTGGTGGGCCATCAAGACCGATCGTCCCGAGGTCCCCGTCCTGATGCCGTCCCTGGCCTTTCGACCCGCCCGTTACGCCCTGGAACTGGCCCACAACGGTCTGGCCTCATGGACCGACGGACTCAACCTCCACTACTACGGTTGGGCGGCGGACTTCACCGACTTCCTCGCGCATCATCGCGTCTTTGCCCGGGCTGCCGGGATCGAGGGGCCGTGGTGGCTCACCGAGATAGGGTATTTCCAGTTGCCCGTCACCCTGGCCTCCGACCCCGGGCACCTGGATCGTCAGGCCGCGTTTCATGAGCGGACCCTGGTCGAGTCCTGGGCGGAAGGTGTGGAGCGACACTTCCCCTTTCTTCTCACCCACTACGTTGAAGTCATCTCCGACTTCGGTCTCACCGATCCCGAAGGACGATGGCGTCCGGCACTGCTGGCGATCGTGCAACTGGCCGGCCGGATTCCGGGCTGTCGTCCGCTCTGGTCACTGGTCCATGAACCCACCGGTGCCCGCATCGGGTTGGTGATCGAGGAACCCGACGGCGCATGGTGGTCCGTCCTGTGGTCTCCGGGCAGGCCCAGGGAACTCGCACCGCCGGGGAGGGTCATGGACCCCCCGGTTCCCGAACGTCTGCGCCTCGAGGTCACGTGGCCGGAAGGCACGCCCTTTGTGCATTTCGGCCTCGATTCCGGGGTGCTACTCGATCCCGCCCAATTGCCGGCCATCGATCTGGCCCCGGAACGAACCTTCCATCTGCGGACCGGACCGGCGCCCTACCAGCTTGCCGAGGTACGGTGGGAACCGTTTCGGAGGGAACTCGGCGCCCCTCCCCGCATCGCGCCCGACCTCGAACGCGAACTCGACTCCCTGCCGCCCCGCCGGGAACCGTCGCCCGTCGTCCTGCGCCTCCGGATGAGCGACGCCTGGACCGAGGACAAGCCGCGTCAGTCCCTGCGCCTGGCGGCGGAAACGAAGGGGGATGCGCGTCTCGAACTGCGCAACTTCACCGACCGTCCGGTTCGGGGCACCTGGCGCATCGACGCCCCCGAAGGCTGGAGCGCCGGACCCGCGACCGGCGGGGAGGCCCGACCAGACCGGGAACCTGGCCCAAGCCTGGGAGGTTCCGTGGAAGTCGCTCCCCTGGCGCGCCTGGACATTCCCGTCCGATTTACCCGCCGCCCGGATCTCCCGTCGGAGCCGCGGCGGGTGCGCCTCACCTGGCGGGACGAGGCGGGCCGGGTGGATGCGGCCTCGGTGCGATTCGAGCCGGATCTGCCTCCGCCGCCCATCTGGCGACGGTACACCGCGCGGGATCTCGTGCCGCGTGCGGGACAGCACGGCGCCACCCAGATCTTTCAGATCGAACCCGACCGGGTGGCCATCGAGGTGCGCCAACCGGGCGATGCCCACCGGGACGCCATGTTTTACCTGGCCCTGCCCGGGATCGTGCGGGGATCGGACGTCTTCACCACGCGAATCCACGCCGAGCCGGGGCCGACACCGACCTTTGCGCAGGCGTTTCTGTTCACCGCCCATGGCGAGGTATGGCGTCACGGCGAACTGGAATCGGTTCCAGCGGATGGCCTGGCCATCCGGGCCGGCCTCGGCGAATTCGCGCCGACCATCTGGTCCCGGCACCGTGATTTCGGAGCCCCTGCGATGGCCGAAGCCCGCTGGCTGGCCATCCGGTTCCAGGGATTGGCTCCCGGCCAATTGGTCGAACTCGAGGAACCCGCCCTGCGGCGGATGGAATAGGCCCGGTTCGTCCCTCCGAAGGGTGAAGTGGCGTGGTGAAATCGGAGGGCCGAGTTCCACGAGGCCGCAGGAGAGGGGTGCGGTGGGATGAGGACTCGCAGAGCTCGTCCCTCCGAAAGGTGAAGCGGGGTGGTGAAATCGGAGGGCCGAGTTCCACGAGGCCGCAGGAGAGGGGTGCGATGGATTGAGGACTCGCGGAGCTCGTCCCTCCGAAGGGTGAAACGGGATGGTGAAATCGGAGGGCCGAGTTCCACGAGGCCGCAGGAGAGTGGAGCGGTGGGATGAGGACTCGCGGAGCTCGTCCCTCCGAAAGGTGAAGCGGGGTGGTGAAATCGGAGGGCCGAGTTCCACGAGGCCGCAGGAGAGTGGAGCAATGGATTGAGGACTCGCAGAGCTCGTCCCTCCGAAGGGTGAAGCGGGGGTGTGAAATCGGAGGGCCGAGTTCCACGAGGCCGCAGGGGAGGGGTGCACAGTACTGAATAATCCAAGCAAGTGCAGTCGGACGCTCAACCGTCGGATGCGAACAGGCGCATTGCGCTTCCGCACCTTGCGCCGCTGGGGTTTCACAACCAGACGATACTCATCTATGTCACCCAGGTTGTCCGGAACCGACGTCCCTTGCTCGCACGACAGCAGGCAGCCGAGGCGATTATGCGGGTGTGGTCGGGTGATGGGGAATGGCTGGTCGGCAGGTACCTCTTGATGCCCGACCATATGCACTTCTTTTGTGCGCCCAAACGATTGCCATCCGCACCCCTCAAGTCGTGGATGCAATGGTGGCGCTCTGGTGTAACTCGGAGCTGGCCTTGGCCGGAGGATAAGCCCATCTGGCAGAAGGATTTCTTCGATAGGCAACTCCGCAGTGGTGAGAGCTACTCACAGAAGTGGCTCTATGTGATGGAGAATCCTGTTCGGGCTGGATTGGTGAAGGATGTCGACTCTTGGCAATGGAAGGGTGAGGTGCATCCGCTGATGTGGCACGATGCTTCATAGCGGAGTTCCGGGCCGAGTTCCACGAGGCCGCAGGAGAGTGGAGCGGTGGGATGAGGACTCGCAGAGCTCGTCCCTCCGAAAGGTGAAGCGGGGTGGTGAAATCGGAGGGCCGAGTTCCACGAGGCCGCAGGAGAGTGGAGCGGTGGGATGAGGACTCGCAGATCTCGTCCCTCCGAAAGGTGAAGCGGGGGTGTGAAATCGGAGGGCCGAGTTCCACGAGGCCGCAAGGGAGTGGAGCAATGGATTGAGGACTCGCAGAGCTCGTCCCTCCGAAGGGTGAAGCGGGGTGGTGAAATCGGAGGGCCGAGTTCCACGAGGCCGCAAGGGAGTGGAGCGGTGGGATGAGGACTCGCAGAGCTCGTCCCTCCGAAGGGTGAAGCGGGGTGGTGAAATCGGAGGGCCGAGTTCCACGAGGCCGCAGGAGAGGGGTGCGATGGATTGAGGACTCGCGGAGCTCGTCCCTCCGAAGGGTGAAACGGGATGGTGAAATCGGAGGGCCGAGTTCCACGAGGCCGCAAGGGAGTGGAGCAATGGATTGAGGACTCGCGGAGCTCGTCCCTCCGAAGGGTGAAGCGGGGTGGTGAAATCGGAGGGCCGAGTTCCACGAGGCCACAGGGGAGTGGTGCAATGGATTGCAGCCTCTCGGAGCTCGTCCCTCCGAAAAGAGGAGCCGCTCCGATCCCCGATTCACGATTCGACACATTCAGAAATGTTTTTGCGCCATTTGCCAATTGCCCTGGTCCTGGGCTGGTGGGTGCTCGATCTCCAGGTTCACTGGCGTGCGCTGGTCGAATTCCAGCACGGCTGGCTGGTCGTGCCCCTGGCCGCCTATCTCGCCTGGGAACGATGGCCCACCCGGCCGGCGTCCGAGCCGCCCGCTTCCGCCTGGGGGCCGCTCCTCCTGGCACTGTTCTCGATGCCGCTGGTCCTCGTGGCCGAACTGCACAAACACGCGGTGGCCAGCACGGCCGCATCGAGCTTCGCCCTCAGTCTGGGTTGTACCGGGTTCCTGCTCGCACTGATCTGGCTCCAGCACGGCGCGCCCATGGCGCGCCGCTTCGCTTTTCCGATCCTCTTCCTTTTCGTCGCGGTGCCCATTCCGCGGCTGCTCTGGAACCCCGTGGTGCTCGGACTCCAGGGCTTCATCACCGTGCTCAACGTCGAGGCCCTCAATCTCCTCGGCATTCCCGCCTTCCGAACCGGCAACGTCATTCAACTGCCCCAGGGCGCCGTCGGTGTGGACGAAGCGTGCAGCGGGATTCGCAGTCTGCAGGCCAGCATCATGGCCGCCCTGTTCATTGCCGATCTCACCTTCCGGCGCGGCGGCGCCAAGGTGCTGTTCCTGGTGGTCGGCGTGGCCCTGGCGGTGGTCGGCAACTTCGGGCGGTCCCTCTACCTCTCCATCACCGCGGCGCGACGCGGGGTGGATGCCATTGACGTGGTCCATGACGCCGCGGGCTGGAGCGTGCTGATGTTCACCGCCGCCGGGCTCGCCGCGCTGGCCTGGCTCATCCTCAGGGCGGAACGGCGCCTGGCCGAGGCGTGAGACGGGTGCTGGAGCTGGCAGGGCGAATCGGCCCGACCGACCTGGCCTGGAGCAGAACGAGTTTCCCTTCGGAGGCTGTGCCTCACACGGAGACACCGGGGCACGGAGGATGGAATCCTGGCCACCCAAAGCGGCAGTCACACGGACCCTCCATGAAAGAGGATCTCGGTCTGCTATCCCCGGGCGAACTGGAGGAGGAGATCGCGCGGGCGGTGCAATTCCTCTCGGCCCAGCCCGGTGTCCGACAGGTATGGCTCTTCGGATCGGCGGTCCGGGGATGGCGCCTCGACTGGCGATCCGATCTCGACTTTGCCGTGGCGGGGCTGGCTCCCGATGCCCTGTACGGGGGTTGGTCGCGGCTGGACTCTCTCCTGCGCGGTCCGGTCGATCTGGTCCGTATCGAGGACGCCTCGCCCCTCCTCCGCAGTCAGATCCTCGATCACGGACGGTTGCTCTATGAAGCCTGATCCCGCCGCCCGCGCAGGCCTGTGTGCGGTCCTGAGGCACGATATCGAATCGATCGGGCGGTTGTCGGAGGAATTGCGAACGTCCGTGGCGGCTCTGAAAGCGGACCCGCGGGAGTTCCGGAACTGCGCGGCCGCCGCCTACCTGTTGCACAACCTCTACAACGCGCTCGAAAACTCGTTCGAACAGGTCTCACGCACCTTCGAGAATCACGTGGTGGATCGCGGCCGATGGCATCGAGAACTCCTCGACAAAATGTTCCTGCCCATCGACGGGTGGCGGCCCGCGGTACTTCCCGAGGGGCATCGAGGACTCGCCAACGATCTCCGCGGCTTCCGGCACATCTTTCGTCACAGCTACGATTTCACTTTGGATCCCGGTCGTGTGATCCAGCTCGCCGAACGATGGCTGGGCGACGTCCGGGCATTCGAGGAGGCCCTCGAACGCTTCTGCGAGTTTCTTATCGGCGACGCACCCAAGCCACCTTGATGCAAAGGAACCCACCCACCGGGAATTGCTGGACCGCATGAGCCTGGAAGTGCCAGGGTTCGTGGAGGGAAGGCTGAAGGCTGAAGCCTGAAGCCTGAAGCCTGAAACCTGAGACCTGAAACCTGAGGGCAGAAGGCGGAAGACGGAACCCACCCATCCGCCGGCCTCGTCCTCTTAATCTTAATCTTAATCTTAATCTTAATCTCCCTGCCCGGTTCGCATGCGGAATGGGAGGTCCGAACACGATCGCACCCATCGGACCCGCCATGAGGCGACGCTGAAACGGTGTGCCTGCGGGTTCGAGAACGAGTACGAGTACCGCCCTTCGGGCTGAGTACGAGTCCCGAGGAGGGGGAAAAAGTGTGGAGCAATGGATTGCGGCCTCGCGGAGCTCGTCCCTCCGAAAGGTGAAACGGGGTGGTGAAATCGGAGGGCCGAGTTCCACGAGGCCGCAAGGGAGTGGAGCAATGGACTGCGGACTCGCAGAGCTCGTCCCTCTGAAGGGTGAAGCGGAGGGGTGGGATCAGAGGGAGCGTTGGGTGTCCACGCTTCAGCGTGAGCCTCCCAAACCTGCCCCCGACACGCTAAAGCGTGCACACCCAACAGAGTCCGACCCAGCCTCTGCCCCGCCCCCCACATCCCCGCCCTGCTGCCAGTGCATCTCAGCGATTCGCAGCAGGCCTCGTCCTCTTAATCTTAATCTTAATCTTAATCTTAATCTTAATCTTAATCTCCCTGCCTTGTTCGCATGCGGAATGGGAGGTCCGAACACGATCGCACCCATCGGACCCGCCATGAGGCGACGCTGAAACGGTGTGCCTGCGGGTTCAAGGACGAGAACGAGTACGAGTACCGCCCTTCGGGCTGAGTACGAGTCCCGAGGATGAGGAAAGGGGGGGTGCAATGGGATTGAGGACTCGCGGAGCTCGTCCCTCCGATTGGCTCCCTCCTCACCTACAACTCCGGGATGCACCGGACACCAGGACGCAAAGAAGCTGGCGGATGACAGCCCCCCCATTTCGCCACTCGCCACTCGCCACTCGCCCGATAGCCGCCGTCGTCCGTTTTCATCATGCCCGTCAGCACGAAGCAGGCCCGCGCGTTCCTTGAGGCGAAGGAACGACAGCGTCAGGAGGGACTCGACCGGCGCTTTGAACGGGCATGGACGGACTTCCGGCGCATCGTGGATCGGATCCTTGCCGACTACCGGCCGCTGCGGCTCTACCAGTGGGGCTCGCTGCTGGACCGGTCCCGGTTCTCGGAGCGTTCCGACATCGACCTCGCCGTCGAGGGAGTCACCGATCCGGCGACGTTCTCGGCGATGTTCGGGATGGCCGACCGCCTCACGGATCTGCCGCTGGACCTGGTGGCATTGGAACGGATCGAGCCGGAGTTCGCCGGGCTGATTCGAAGAAAAGGGGTGCTGGTGTATGAGCGCGGAACCACGGATCGCCCTGCTGCTGGCTGAGATCGATCAGGGCCGGTCCGTCATGGAACGGATCGCGGCGTTTTATCGTGAGCAGGCCGCGCGTTGGGGCACGATCGAATCCAGAACCACCGAGCAGGCCATCGTCCTCGCGGATGTCCTGGTGACCTTCTACACCTGCCTGGAGACCGTCTTTGTCCGTATCTCCCAGCACTTCGAGAACTCCCTGGCCCGTGAAAAGTGGCACCGGGAACTGCTGGACCGCATGAGCCTGGAAGTGCCCGGCATCCGTGCCCGGGCCATTGGCCCGGCCACCCGTGAACTCCTGGACGAACTCCTGCGCTTCCGGCACTTCAAGCGGTACTACTTCGAGTTCCATTACGACTGGGACCGTCTCGAATTCGTCCGGCGCAAATTCGAACAGGCCCTGCCCCTCCTCAGCGCAGACCTGGACCGCTTCGCGGCATTCCTTCGAGAGCTATCGAACCGGGGCGAAGCTGAAACCTGAGACCTGAGACCTGAGACCTGAGACCTGAGACCTGAAACCTGAAACCTGAAACCTGAAACCTGAAACCTGAAGGCGGAAGGCAGAAGACGGAATTCATCCATGCATCGTACTCGTACTCGTACTCAGCCCGTAGGGCGGTACTCGTACTCGAAGAGCCCCGTTCCTCACGCCAAGGCGCCAAGACGCAAAGGAGATGGCAGGTAACTGAAATCGGGTGTCGGAGCCTCCGGTCAGGATTCCTTGGCGTCTTCGCGTCTTCGCGTGAGAATCCGCAATTGAACTCACCCATCCGCCGTCCTCGTACTCGAAAGGCCCCGTTCCTCACGCCAAGATGCCAAGACGCAAAGGAGATGGCAGATAACGGAAATCGGGTGTTGCAGCCTCCGGTCTGCATTCCTTGGCGTCTTCGCGTCTTCGCGTGAGAAACCGCAAGGGAACTCACCCACACGTCGTACTCGTACTCGAAAGGCCCCGTTCCTCACGCCAGGAGGCAAAGCGAATGGCGGATGACACCCCGCCGATTCGCGATTCTCCGCCTCCCGTCACCCGATGCATTTCCGTGATCTGCCTGAACCCGTGCAAAGCGCGATCGGCGCCTTGATCCAGGCGGCCGCCCGGGACCGGATCCGCCTCTTCATCTTCGGTTCCTTTGCCCGCGGAGATGCCCTGCCTGTCTCCGATCTGGATCTCGGCTTCGAACGGTTGCCGGGAGCGACCGCCATGGACGTCCTCCGCCTGCGGGAGGCCGTCGATCGGCTCCCCACCATACGGCCGGTGGACCTGGTGGATTTCGGGGAGGTTGGCCCCGACTTCCGGGCGAAGTCGCAGCGATTCACACCCATCGCGCACGACCATGACAGGAATCCCTGAAAGGCGCCGGTTGGAGTTTGGGAAGGTGGTGTCCCGGCTCCGGGAGGTGCTTGGACTCCCTCCGGAATGAGGAACTCGCCGAGCGCCTCTATGGGCAGTTGCCCCGGTTTCTCGCGGCTTTCGAGGAACTCCAGGCGAACCTCCCAAGGGCCCTCTAGCGCCGACGAAGGACGCAAGGCAGGGAACAGAAGACGGAAGACAGAAGGACAAGCCCACCCATCCGCTGTCCTCGTACTCGTACTCAGCCCGCAGGGCGGTACTCGTACTCGAAAAGCCCCGTTCCCCACGCCAGGACGCCAGGACGCAAAGAAGCCCGCAGGTAACGGAAATCGGGTGTCGCAGCCTCCGGTCAGGATTCCTTCGCGCCTTCGCGTCTTCGCGTGAGAATCCGCAAAGGAACCCACCCATCCGCTGTCCTCGTACTCGTACTCAGCCCGCAGGGCGGTACTCGTACTCGAAAAGCCCCGTTCCTCACGCCAAGATGCCAAGACGCAAAGGGAATGGAGAGTGAAGGAAATCAGGTTTCGCTGTCTCCAGTCAGGATTCCTTCGCGTCTTCGCGTCTTCGCGTGAGACTCCACAACTGAACTCACCCATCCGTCGTCCTCGTACTCGTACTCAGCCCGAAGGGCGGTACTCGTACTCGAAAGACCCCGTTCCTCACGCCAGGACGCCAGGGCGGGAAGCAAATGGCGGGTGACACCCCCCCAATTCCCAATTCCCCATTCGCCATTCGCCATTCGCCACTCGCCCGTCCCCCCCCTCGTGGACCCCTCCGATTCCAACCTGAGTTCCGTGCCCTCCCGCCCCGTTGCCGGGGAGCAGGGATCCGGATTGCGGCGACGACGGCGCCGTCGCGGATCCGGGCGTGCGACGGAGCAGGGGCCGTACGCCCATTGCGACCGGGTGAGCGGGTGGCTGATCGTCTTCCTCATCCTGTTCACGCCCTGGGCGTTCGGCACCACCCAGACATGGTCGATCTGGACCGCGAATGTGGCGTGTTACGGCCTGGGCGGACTGCTGATTGCCAAGTGGATTCTGCGACGCCGGGGCGAGGGAGTGGCGTTGCCTCCGGCCGACTGGGGGATCCGGGCGCTGGCGGTTCTCACCGTCGCGTTTCTCGGGATGATCGCAGTGAGCCTTCTGAATGCGCGGGCCGACTTTGGGGCGTCTTCGCGCGAGATGGTGTACCTGAAGGACTCGATCCGCTGGCTGCCGCACACCTACGACCGCACGGCGACGCTGGGGATCTTTGCGCAGTACGTGGGTCTGGCCTTCGCGTTCTGGGGGATTCGGGACTGGCTGCTGAGCGGCGCCACGGAAACCTCAAGGGAGTCATCCGGGGCGGACGAGGCAGGCCCGGCGTGGGCGAGGGTACCTGCGAAGTTCCCGATTCCACCGCGGGTCCGGCAGTTGCTGTGGATCCTCTGCCTGAATGGGGTGGCGCTGGCGTTGGTGTGTGTGGTGCAGCGGGCCGCGGGCTCGAACCGGCTGCTGTTCTTCATGGGGACCCTGCGCGACAACCCCGCGGAACTGGTGTTCGGGCCGTGGCCCTATCGATCAAACGCAGCGCAGTATTTCAATCTGCTCTGGCCGTTGTGCATCGGCTTCTGGGTCTGGGTTCAGGAGCTTGCATTGCGTTCGAGCGATCCCAAGGTCGCGCGTTACGACGGGCCGCAGATCGTGCTGCTGCCGTGCGCCCTGATGCTGGCGGCCATGCCCACGCTGTCGGGCAGCCGCGCCTCGGCAGCGGTCAGTGTGATGATGGTTGCCGGTGTCATTGCGGTCCTGATCCTGGCCTCCCGACATCAGTTTCGGAGCCGGGTTCGCGGACTGGCACTCGGATGTCTTCTGCTGGCGGGTCTTGGCACGTTCGTGGTTGGGGGTGGCGCGCTGCGCGAACGACTGGTCCGGCCGGATGTTCGGCACTCGACGGGTCAACAGGTCGGCACCGGCCCGTTCAGTGTGCTGACACGGCTTACGATTCCCGAAGTCCGGCAGGGAGAACGGCGCAACCTCGTGTACTTCGCGGGTCCCCTGCCGGGTGGCAACCAGCTGGAGAATTACTTTTCCATTTCCATGGATGGCCAGGGACAGCTTATCGGGCTCCTTCGTGGATCGTCCTCGACCAATGCAAGCTGGAAGGTCGTGCCAGGCTTTGCCGAAGGCTTCACGGGACGTCAGGTAACTCTCGCCGCGGTCCGGGATGAAGGCCTGCGGCTGTATGCGGATGGCGTACTCCTTGCCGGAGCCCCCGAGCGACCGGATCCGCGGGTGCCCCAAGTGTACGTGGACAGTGCCAATGTTTACCTGGCCGATCCATCCATCTCCGAGGTCGCCCTGTTTGGCGGATCCCTGGACGACGCCGAATTGCGTCGTGCAACCGAAGGCTCGATGACGGAATTCGCACGTGATTACCGCGCCATTCCGCCTATCGAAATGGAGGGTGAGGAACTCGTCGCCGCACTTGCTGTTCCCGACGGTGTGAGCCTTCAGTCACCGGACGATGGCCGGACAGCCGTGATCACTCGTGTCGATGAACACGGATTGTTGGGGTTCCGCTGGATGATCCCTGCGGGCGAGTCCCGGCACCGAAGCATCGTCCGGGTCGATCTCGACATTGAGAACCCGTCCTCCCAGCCGATCACGTTGGCACTGGTGGTGGACGGTGGGTATCCGACCCTGCTCGACCTGGATCCCGGGCGTGCCGACGAATTGTCTGCCATTTGCTGGATCCCGCATACAGGAGCCCCTGGCTACCTCGATGTGGTTGCGCACTTCCCTGATGGCCAGGGGCCGGTCGCCATGGAACCGGGCACGTCCTTCTTGGTTCATCGAATTTCCATGGCTTCCGCCGTTCCGGTCTTCCATCTGGCGTTGCACGGGGGGGCCTCGCTGGAGGGACTTCTTGTCCGGATGTCGGGTCGTCCTGAGGTCTATCGGAATGCCCGGCGCCTGGCTGCCGATTTCGTGTGGTGGGGAAGTGGGGCCGGATCCTTTGCCTCGATGTATGGCCTCTACCGGCAGGCCGGGGAAGGTTGGGCCGCCTACGCGCACAACGATTGGCTCGAAGTCCGCGCCACGATGGGATGGCTCGGACTGGCCTTGCTGGTCGTTGCCCTGGCCATCTTTGCCGTACGTTCCTGTACGGCTGGAAGTCGCATCGTGCCCTCGCTGATCGTGGGTCTGATCTGGGTCAGTCTTGCCGGATGCCTGGTCAACGCGATCGGAGATTATCCCTTTCAGATCTATTCCGTGGTGTTCCTGTTTGTCGTGCTGGTGGCGACTCTGATGTCCTTGATCACCGTGCGCCCTGCTCCGGGTGCAACAGCTTGATTTGGACCCCATCCCCACCATGGACATGTCTCCCACTGCCGCGCCGGCCCTCCAACGATGAGGCAATCCACAGCGCTTCTGTCTGTCGTCGCCGCCTTTGCCATCGCCGTAGGCGGAGCCTGGGCCTGGTTCCATTTCCTTCCCGTCGCGGCATCCCACGACCTCCGATTCGTCGTCCGGCAGGACATTCCAGACCACGAGTTCCGATCGGAACCTGTGGGCGAGCACGCCCAGCGAATCCTGGCGACCACCAATCTCATCAATGGAGTGTTCCTTTCCCAGGAAGGGCACCGGTTCACGGTGTTTGTGGCGGAATGGACCGCCCAGGACGGAGCAACGATGAGCGTCGTCCATCACACCCCCGATGTCTGCTGGGTCAATGTGGGATGGACGCCGCGGGACCTTGGCCAGCCAGGCCGGGTCGATATTCCAATCGGCGGGCATGTCATCCCGTTCCAATGCCGCATTTTCGGTGCACCCGGAGGCCCGGCCGCGGAGCTGGTCCTGTGGTGCACGCTGGTGGGCGGGGCCGTCCTGGAAGAATCGGACCGGTGGCAGACGGAAGATCCCGAAGCCCTGGGGGGACGCGAGGCTGCGGTGTGGGCGTCCCGGCGAATTGGTTCCAACCAGCTCCTCCGCAATGTGGCCGCCCGCCGCACCGGCTCCCGCGACAAGCAGTTCCTCCGGTTCTCGGTGGCGGCATCGACGGACTGGGCCGCCGACCTCCAGCGCCTCGAATCGTTTGCGGTCCGGTGGATCGAGGTGCGCTACCGCCAGCGATCAACGGATTCCTCCACTTCAATTCAATGAAAAACCTACGCTCCAAACTCCGCTCCGGTCACACCGTCGTCGGCACCTGGTGCAATTCGGGCTCGCCCATCATCGCCGAACTCATGTCCGCCAGCGGGTTCGACTTCGTATGTGTCGATGCCGAGCATTCGGCGGTGGATGTTCCCCAGGCCCAGACGCTCTTTCAGGCGGTCGCCGCGGGCAGTTCGTCCTGCGCGCCGATCGTGCGGTTGCACGGCGTGGATTACGCCCTCGTGAAGCGGTACCTGGATGCCGGCGCCCGCGGGGTGATCTGTCCGCTGATCAACACCCGGGCCGACGCCGAACTCCTCGTCAGCGCCGTGAAGTATCCTCCCGAAGGGCGTCGGGGCGTCGGGTTCTGCCGCGCCAACCAGTTCGGGGTGCGGGTCAGCGAGGAGTACAAGCAGGCCAACCACGAGATCCTGACCGCCGTCCAGATCGAGCACATCGATGGCGTCCACAACATCCACGACATCCTTTCCGTGCCGGGCATCGATGCCGCCTTCATCGGGCCGTACGACCTGACGGCCTCGATGGGGATCACCGCCCAGTTCGATCATCCGGAATACATCCAGGCGCGCGACCGCATCCTTCATGCCTGTCAGGAGAAGGGGGTGGTCCCCGGAATTCATGTGGTGCAACCGAACACGGACGAACTAATCGCCCGCGCACACGAAGGGTACCGGTTCCTGGCCTACAGCCTCGATATCACCATGCTGCTCCACACCTGCCAGGCTGGCGTGGCGAAACTGAAGGGATTCCTGGCGCACCGTGAACTGGAGTCCGCGGGGGGGAGGACGGAGGACTGATGGCGGAGGACGGAGGACGGAGGGCGGAGGACGGAAGGCGGGGGGCGGAGGACGGAGGACGGAGTACGGAGTACGGAGGGCGGAGGACGGAAGGCGGGGGGCGGAGGACGGAGGACGGAGTACGGAGTACGGAGGGCGGAGGGCGGAGGGCGGAGGGCGGAGGGCGGAGGGCGGAGGACGGAAGGCGGGGGGCGGAGGACGGAGGGGGGTGCTTGCGATGAGGGGAGGCGTGGGATGGGGGAGGTCATTCGGTCGTTTCGGGATCTGAGGATCTATCAGCGGGCGTTTCGCTTGCAGCAGGAGATATTCCGCGTCACTCAGGGCTTTCCCCGGGAGGAACGATACGCCCTGAGCGATCAAATGCGTCGCGCCTCACGATCCATCGGAGCGAACCTCGCCGAGGCATGGGCGCGACGCCGTTACGAGGCTCATTTCCTCAGCAAGCTCTGCGATTGCGATGGTGAACAGGCGGAGGTTCAGCACTGGCTCGACACTGCCCAGGCTTGCGACTACCTGTCGCCGGACCAGCATGCACTCCTTACCGAGGAGTGCCGTGAGATCGGGCGCATGCTGGGCACCATGATGGCTAATCCCTCGAAGTTTTGCCCAAAATGAACTGAAGACGGAGGGCGGAAGACGGAAGACAGAGGACGGAAGACGGAAGACAGAAGACGGAAGACAGAAGACGGAGGACGGAAGACGGAGGACGAAGACGGAGGGCGGAAGGCAAAATATCCTGGCAATCTAGCCTCCGACCTCCGACCTCCGACCTCCGACCTCCGACCTCCGACCTCCGACCTCCGACCTCCGACCTCCGACCTCCGACCTCCGACCTCCGACCTCCGACCTCCGACCTCCGACCTCCGACCTCCGACCTCCGACCTCCGACCTCTGACCTCCGACCTCTGACCTCCGACCTCCGACCTCCGACCTCCGACCTCCGACCTCCGACCTCCGACCTCCGACCTCCGACCTCCGACCTCCGACCCCTCCCCATGCCCTCCCTCGTCGCACTCCTGCCCATGAAGGCCCACAGCGCCCGGGTGAAGTCCAAGAACTTCCGGAACTTCGCCGGGCGCCCCTTGTTTCGCTGGATCCTCGATACGCTGTTGTCGCTGCCCGAGATCGACCGGGTGATCATCAATACCGATGCCCGCCAGATCCTCGCCGAACACGGTCTCACCGACACCGACCGCATCCTGATCCGCGACCGCAAACCGGAGATCTGCGGGGATTTCGTGTCCATGAACAAGGTGCTGGCGGACGATGTGGAGAATGTCGAGGCGGATGCCTACCTGATGACCCATACCACCAATCCCCTGCTGGGCGCGGGAACGATCCGCGGCGCCATCGAGGCCTACTGGAAGGCGGTGGGGCATGGCACCCATGACAGCCTGTTCACGGTGAACAAGTTCCAAACCCGGTTCTATCGCGCCGACGGTTCCGCGGTGAACCATGACCCCGACAACCTGATCCGCACCCAGGACCTCGAACCGTGGTTCGAGGAAAACTCGAACCTCTACCTGTTCGGCCGCACCTCCTTCGCCGCCACCCAGGCCCGGATCGGGCGAAAACCCGTGCTGTTCGAAACGCCTCCCCTGGAGTCCGCGGACATCGATGACGCCACGGGCTGGATGCACGCGGAGGTTCTGGCCTTGAGCCGGCTGATGTTGAAGGCACAGTCTACGGCACTTGGAGAGTGAACGGCCTTCAAATGAATCAAATCGCGATGCAGACTACGCTGCGAACAGCGGTTGCGGCAAGTGGACGAGCTTTGTGGAGACTGCGGCTAGCCCTGCAACGTCCCGCGTGCCCCATGTGCGGCGCAATCGCGAACACGCGAACAGGATATGGCCGCCTCTTTCTAGAGTGTGGACAATGTGGCTTCATCTGGAGCCATGACTACCCGGAATGGCTTGCAAAGCGGGGAATGGGACTCAGAGGGTCTTGGGGAGGCCCTGAGCGGGGCGGGGAGCGCGATGACTATATTGTGCGGCTTCTATACCACCACTTTCCTGAAAAAAGAATCATGCTCTTCGGGGTAGGAACGACCCTAGTCTTCAGAGTGCTCCTCGAAGAAGGCCTCGACGTCCTTGGAGTGGATGTCTCTCGGGCTGTTGTACAGTTTCGAAGAGAGGAATTTGGATCGAGATTCATCCACACCACCGACCTTAAGGCAGTTGGGAGAAAGTTTGATATCATCACGGCATGCGAAGTCATAGAGCACCTGCATCGTCCTCGGCAATGGTTCCGGTTGTTGAACCGATGCCTGCAAGACGACGGCGTAATAGCCGGCTGTACAAACCTATATCCTGGAAGTGGCCCAATCGAGGATGGACAGAAGGTCGGATACATGAGTTTAGGGGGACATGTCGCATATTGGTCAGAACGTTCGCTAACAAATGCATTTGCACAAATCGGACTGACGGCGCTCTTCTTTGAGATCATCTGCCCGGGGAGCAGCAAACCAGATCTTCTCTATCAGTCGCTCTTTCCAAACAAGAGACTGTTCTTCGCCACAAGGAATACCAAGGTCATCGAGCAGCTGCGAAACCTTCAGCAGCAGAGTCCGATCCTGCCCCTGGATACGAGTGACTATCAGGTACCGGCATACAGGAAGTAACCCCAGCTCGGCAGCTGACCTTCTTATTGAGCAAACAAAGAGTGTTAGGAAAGCAGCAATCATCCAGGCAGCGACTTCACGTATGGCAGGTTGATGGGAGGCCTTGAGCTTCACGGGGTGGAGGCATCGTCGAGGCATGCAACATCCGCAAGCAATACTCAGCGAAGTGGTCGAACTCCGGGCGGAGCTTTGTAAAGGTCCATCCCAAGCTTCTGATCGATCTCGGAAGATGCGCGCCGGATGTTTGATGGCTTTGGATTTCAGCAACTGGAGGCACATGCACGTGGCGAGCAGTATCACTTGATGGCTGTCCGAAGGGACATGGGCGTGTTGGCTCACAGCTAATGGCGCAGCTGGACACCTCGCTGAACAGGGAAGGCGTAGGCAACCGATTGACCGCCCATTCCCCGAACTGTCTGGCGGCAGTCAACTTGTTGGTCATCTCGTAAATACCCCGCCCATGGTGAAGCAACTCTGCACGCGTGCCTGGCAGTCACCCACCCTTACGACTTGGGCAAGCTTTGCGGCGAGGTCTCTAAACTTAGTGTTGGTACTGCCTCTCGCCCTGGGCCGATACAGTGCGGTAGAGGTGCAGATATGGCAGATCCTGGTGACGGTCTCGACGCTGTTGTTTTTCCTTGACCTGGGCATGTCGCCAACCTTTGCGCGGCTATTTGCCCGAGCGGTGACACCCGCAGGGACGGAAGGAGCAGGATCAACAGATTTCGCCCGCGTCGAAGCCCTGTGGCGGACGATGTTGATCGTTTACCGATGGCTTGGCGCTCTCGCGGTGCTGCTGGCCTTACTGGGTGGCTGGATAGTGATGCGCCGTCCGCTGTCTGGACTCGAGCAATCCGGTCCTGCCTGGATGGCCTTGGCAGCGGTGGCAATAGCTAGTCCCTTAACGTTCCTTGCCCTTGGATACGGGGCCTATCTTCAGGGGCTCAATCACGTGGCCCTCGTGCGCCGCTGGGAGGCTATCAGCTCCCTAGGCGCCTCCCTATCCGCATTGTTAGTTGTTTGGCTCCACGGATCCTTCCTGATCCTGGTGCTCGTGAATCAACTGTGGATCGGCGTGACTATGGTACGCAACCGATTTCTCGCGCTTCGAGTAGAATCAGGGCGTGCGCAGACCTACGAACGTGCGAGATTGGAGCCTGCGATCTGGTGGGAGGTATGGCCGGCTATCTGGCGGAGCGGCTTGGGCGTGCTCCTGACAAGCGGCTTCGTCCAGGCAACCGGGCTTATCTACGCACAGTTTGGAGAACCGGCGGCCGTCGCGGCCTATTTCGTCGCATTGAGGTATCTAGGAGCCGTCAGTCAATTCTCATCAGCGCCATTTTATAGCAAGCTTCCTATTTTAGCACGATTACAGGCTCTAAAGAAGATTGACGCACTGGTTGAGTTGTCCAAGCGCGGAATGCAGGTTGCTCATTTGACCTATGTGGGAGGTGCATCGATTCTGGGCATTGCTCTCCCTTGGGCAATGAAGCAAACCGGAGCTGAAACCGGCAGCACACCGTCCGCAATTTGGTGGTTACTCGCTATGGGCTTCTTTTTTGAACGATTCGGGGCCATGCATCTGCAGCTCTTCAGTACAACAAATATCATACGTTGGCACGTGGCTGGAGGGGTTAGTGGGTTGATTATGATGACTGTGACCATACCATTGATACCAATAGCAGGTGCCTATGCATTTCCCGCCGGCATTCTTGCCGGCTACTTGGGCTTCTATAGTTGGTACAGTGCGAATCTCTCCTATTCCCGGTTTGCGATTAACCCTGCAAGATTCGAGCGAACCTGCGCTGCTCCTGCGCTTCTTGCTCTTGTCATAGTATCTGTGACTGATGCCCTTATCCGACCTAGGTAGTGCTGGAGGCAAGAAGAGGCATTCTTGGGGCAAGTTTGCTAGGCACCGCCCGAGAGGGAGAGACTATCTACTACAACTGATACGCTGTTCGGTACCAGCAAACGAGGCGCTGCCTCAAACCGAAGAGGCAGGGCCCCTTTAGAATTTCGACTTGCCATATATTCAGAAATTAGTGTAACTCCATGAGGGTCGACACCTTACGGGCATTAAAGCTCCTATATTTGCGGCCAGACTGTATGTATCAGATTAAAGGAATAGTGCGCTCCCTCTTGCCGATTCAGCTTTACCAAGCGATGGCAGTGGCTAAGCGCAAGATACAGCTCCTGGCTTGGAGGCGAAATCCTGCATTCGCGGAATCCGCAGCGAGATTGAGGACACTAAGAGGGGCTTGTCGGGGGCGGCGTTGCTTTGTGATGGGGAATGGTCCAAGCCTAAATCATACTCGCTTGGATAGGTTGCATGACGAATTTACGATAGGAAGTAATGGGATATTTCTGCTTGGTGATAGGACCGGCTATCAGACGACCGTCTATACCATCGAGGATAGGCTCGTGGCTGAGGATAGGCGACGAGAGGCGAACGATTATGGCGCAAAGTGGAAGGTCTTCCCCCTCGACTTGCGCTACTGCTTGAAGGATGTCGTAGGGGCTTCCTTCCTGTATTGCGATAGAGTGACAGGTGGTTCTGGCCCAAAATTTTGCTTCAACCTTGAAGAAGAGATTGGTTGGGGTGGAACTGTTACCTATTTTAATCTTCAGATCGCGGTATATGCAGGTGCTTCAGAAATCTACTTGGTTGGGGTCGATCATAGCTATACAGATAGGTTTCAGATTAGGAAGGCTGGCGCTGTCTGGACATCCGAGGCAGACGACGTAAATCACTTTGATCCGAGGTATTTTGGAAGGGGTTACCGATGGCACGACCCAAAAGTCGAGCGAATGGAGGCAGCGTATAAGGCTGCAAAGTGTGCTGCAGAGAGTGTTGGTGTCAAGATATACAACGCGACTGTGGGCGGCCGACTTGAGGTATTTGCACGCCGGGAATTCGAGAGCCTATTTTAGGACAAAGGGTGTTGGCAATGTTGGTCTTGAGAGAATGGTGGAGCCCGGGGAGAGGGTGCTGAGACGAGTTATGCTTGGTAGATCAAGAAGAGCGGAGCACAGTCGTCCAATGCAATTGGATGGGCGTGGCGGCAAAGGTTTTAGTCAGGCGTGGATAGCAGTTCCTACTGGCTGTGCCTTCGCATTGTTGGTGGTCCCCGCGGATACACTGCCATTCTCAGCCCATATATTGGCGAGTATTGCCGCATTGTTTGGATGTGCACTAGGATTTGCAGGCAGTATCGCCAAAGGGCACCTCCAGCAAGAATGGATAGCACCCGCGGCGCTTTGGCTCAGTGTTGCGGCAATAAGTGCTGGCTTGAGTGCAGATGCGGTATGGGAAGGCCTCACGACATTTCGGTATATTGCGTTAACGCCCATTTGCTTTTGCGCTCTGGGTGCCATGCTTTCTGCGCATGGGCGCAATTGGGCCATCTTAGGACTCATGCCTGGTGCAATGGTGGGACTAGTGACAATGGCGTTTGCAGTGCAGAGTCCATTTGTTGGAGAGTTGACACCTGGGCATTGGGTCGGTGAAAGAAGTAGGTTCTACATTCACCCCATCACGGGGGCATTGGTATGGCCAGTATCTGTGGCGGAGGCTTGTGCAGGATGCTTCGTATTGTTGTGGCTAACTGGCCGGGAGTCTGGGCTAGTAGTTCGTTTGATAGCTGCAATGCTTGGACTGGGCGGGATCGCTATGTCTGTGATCGGTGCTACGCGAACGTATTTGTTCGGCCTTATGGCAGTTGGAGTGCTGCTGGGTGCGCGCCTAGTCATCATTAGGAAAAGGATCGCAGAAGTGATTGGTGTATTTGTGGTAGGCACAGCTATTGTATGGGCAGTTTTTGGTGTAGAGAGTATTGGCGAAGCTTTGATGACGCGGTTGGACCGGTTTGCGACAGAGAGCGTCTTGGATAATTCCGAGCGAGCACATATGTGGGACGAGCGGACACAACTTGCCTTAGAGACCCCGATTCTGTCAGGTAGGTCTATGGAAAGGTATCTGTCAGAAATGGATTTATCATCGCACAACCAGATCATCGATAGTATCCTCATTGGTGGGTGGCTCTATGCTGTAATGAATATTGTTGGAATGGCGGCTATTGGGGTGTGGAGCATCGCGGGAGTCTTCGAGTATCGAGGGCGCATTGATGCAACGTACGAGGCTTGCGCGGTTTTGATGATGTTGGCGGTGTTGCAGGTCTCCTCACCGATGATATCGTCGCACTACGCCTATGCAGTTTGGTGGTATGCAGCCGGTATGCTTTTGGGTAGGGGGTTCAAGGTTTTTGG
>JAHCBA010000030.1 GCA_019634625.1 Verrucomicrobiia bacterium | reverse complement strand
ACAGGGCCCCTTCCAGTTTTCAGACAGGCTCTAAGCCGTAGCCATGCAATAAGGTCGGGCGCGCTGGCTTGATCTTTTCGGGCAAGGGACCCAGGGGACTGGAGGGACACCGTGCATCCCGGAGTTGTTGGGTGATGTGCGAGCGTGCGAACTTCGCGAAGCGTGGCATCGGAGGGCCGAGTTCCACGAGGCCGCAAGGGTGTGGAGCGTTGGGTTGAGGACTCGCGGAGCTCGTCCCTCCGATTCGCTGCCTTCTCACCTACAATTCCGGGATGCACCGGAAGGGACGGAAGGGGCCAAGGGTGTATTGCCGGGGGGCGGGGATGGGCGCAGCCTTGGCGGCATGCTGAAGCGAGACTGGAAGCGAGAGTGGATCCGGTGGGTGGCGGCGGGGGTGCTGCTGGTGGGCTGCGTGGCGCGGGCGGCGACCGAGGGGGCACCGGCGACTGGGACCGTGGAGGAGTGGTTGCGTCGTGCGCGGGATGCGCAGTCGCGGGGGTTGATGAAGCAGGCGAGCGAGTTTGCGGGGCGGGCGATCGAGGTGGGGCCGGCGGATCCGAGGGGCTACCAGGTGCGGGCGCACCTCGCGGAGCGAATGCGGCAGTATATCCAGGCGGAGCTGGATTTCGGGCGGGTGATCGAACTGCTGCCGGACGATCCGGCGAGCTATTTCCAGAGGGGGTTGGTGCGGTTGCGCCTGCTGAACTTCGCGGGATCCGCGGCGGATTTTGACCGTTGCGTGGTGTTGCGGCCTGCCCGGGAGCCTGAGTTGTGGCAGCGGGGCATCGCGTTGTTTTATGCGGGCCGGTTCGCCGAGGGACGACGGCAGTTCGAGTCGCACCGGACGGTGAATCCGAACGACGTGGAGAATTCCGCGTGGCATTTCGCCTGCATCAGCCGGGTGGATGGGCCTGGAGTGGCACGGGCGCAGTGGATGCCGGTACGTGGGGATGAGCGGGTGCCGATGGCGGAGATCCAGGAATTGATGAGCGGGTCGGGGAGCGTCGAGGCGGTGCTGGAGGCGGTCGAGGCGGTGACGGATGGAGCGGGGCGCAGCCGGGCGCAGTTGTACGGGCATTTGTATCTGTCGATGTACTATGGGGCGCACGGGCGGAGGGAAGAGGAGGCGCGTCATGCGGTGCAGGCGGCCAAGGCGGGGAATGGGCTGGGATTGATGGGGGACATTGCGCAGGTGCATTCGGACTGGGTGGCGGCGCGATTGAGCGGGCGATAGGGAGAGGGGCATCAAAGGGCCGAGTTCCACGAGGCCACAAAGGTGTGGAGCGTTGGGTTGAGGACTCGCGGAGCTCGTCCCTCCGATTGGCTGCCTCCTCCCACGACTTCGGGATGAACCGGAGAGAAGGAGGGAGGTGGATTCCCCGCTGGCGGTGGCGGAGGGAGTTGTGGAGCATGGGCGGCGGCGATGGCGGGCCACGAGGCGGTCCGGCGTCGCCTTGATATGCATCAGGCAAGCGACGAAGGCGGCAAGGCGGGTGCGGGCCGGGAGGGCTGGATCCGGCGAATCGTCGGGAGGGTCGGGCTGGCCATGGGGCTGGCGGTCGGCCTGCTGGGGAGCGGGGCCGGTTGTCGCGAGCGGCCGCCGTCGGGAGGCGTGCCGCCGCCGGTGGTGCGGGTGATGACGCTGACGACGACCAACGTGCCGACGGAGCACGAGTTCATCGGGCAGTTGGAATCCATTGCCAATGTGGAGATCCGGGCGCGGGTCGAGGCGTTTGTCGAACGGATCGCCTTCGAGGAAGGGGGCGACGTGGAGGCGGGGGCGTTGCTGTTCGAGTTGGATCCCAGGCCGTTCGAGCAGCAGTTGCTGGTGGCGGAAGGGGCGCTGTCGGAGGCGCGCGCGGCGCTGGGCAAGAGCGAGAAGGACGTGGCGCGGTTGCGTCCGCTGGCCGAGCGGAAGGCGATTCCGATGCAGGATCTGGACAACGCGCTGGCGGCGGTGGAGGTGGCGCGGTCGCAGGTGGCGTCGGCCGAGGCGCGGGTGGAGGGGGCGCGGATCAGCCTGGGCTATTGCGAGGTGCGTTCGCCGGTGGCGGGCCGGATCGGGGCGAGCGAGGTGTCGCGGGGGACGCTGGTGGGGCGGGGACAGCCGACGTTGCTGGCGACGGTATCGCCGCTCGATCCGATCTGGGTGCACTGCAATGTGAGCGAGGTGGCGCTGCTGGCGAGCGAGCGGGCGTTGCGCGAGCACGGGCGGGATCGCGGGGAGGTGGTGCTGGGGCTGGTTCTGGCGGACGGCACGACGTATTCCGAGACGGGGCGGTTTGTGTTTCTGGACCGGGCGGTGGATCCGACCACGGGAACCATCCGGGTGCGGGCCGAGTTTCCCAATCCGGACCGGCTGTTGCGTCCGGGGATGTTTGCAAGGCTGGTGTTCCGGCCGGGGATGAGAACGGGAGTGGTGGTGGTGCCGCAGCGGGCGGTGCAGGAACTGCAGGGGCAGACGTTGGTGTGGGTGGTGAACGCCGAGGGGAAGGCGCAGCAGCGACCGGTGAGGATGGGGCGCCGGGTGGGGAGCGACTGGCTGGTGGAGGAGGGGTTGCAGGCGGGGGAACGGCTGGTGGTGGAGGGATTGCAGAAAGTGCGTCAGGACGCGCCGGTTCAGGCGGAGACGGGCGGACCGGGGACGGGGGGCTGACACCATGGCCGACTTCTTCATCCGGCGCCCGATTGTGGCGATGGTCATCGCGATCGTGACGGTGATCGTGGGGTTGGTGTCGCTGGCGCGGCTTCCGGTGGCGGAGTATCCGCCGGTGAGTCCGACGCTGATCCAGGTCACGGCCAACTACCGTGGGGCGGCGGCGGAGGCGGTGATGGATTCGGTGGCGACGCCGATCGAGTCGCAGGTGAACGGGGTGGACGGGATGTTGTACCTGCAATCGGTGAGCGCCAACGACGGGTCGATGGTGTTGAACGTCACCTTCGGGGTGGGGGCGGACGTGGACCTGATGCAGGTGAACACGCAGAACCGGGTCTCGCTGGCGATGGCGCAGCTTCCGGATGCGGTGCGACGCGAGGGGGTGGTGGTGAAGCGGTCGAGTCCGGACCTGCTGATGGTGATCGGGCTGTCGTCGCCGGGGGGGACATGGGACGCGGTGTTCCTGGGGAACTACGCGAACATCAACCTGGTGGATGCGATCAAGCGGATCCCGGGGGTGGGGGACGTGAACAATTTCACGGCGCAGGATTACGCGATGCGGATCTGGCTGCGACCGGATCAACTGGCGGCGATGGGATTGACGCCGGAGGACGTGGCGGCGGCGATCCGGGAGCAGAACGCGCAGACGCCGGCCGGGACGCTGGGCGGGGAGCCTTCGCCGCCGGGGCAGGAACGGCAGTACACGGTGCGGACGGCGGGATTGCTGCGGGAGCCGGAGGAGTTCGGGGAGATCATTGTACGGTCGCTGCCGAACGGGTCGCAGGTGCGGGTGCGGGATGTGGCGCGGGTGGAGTTGGGGGCGCAGACGTACGGGTTGCGGGCGCGGCTGAACGGGGCGGCGTGCGCGGCGCTGGGGATCTATCTGGCGCCGGGGGCGAATGCGCTGGCGACGGCGGAGGCGGTGCGGCAGTTGCTGGAGGAGCGGCGGGGACAGTTTCCGCCGGACATGACGCACGAGGTGACGCTGGACGCGACGCTGCCGATCGAGGCGTCGCTGGAGGAGATTGTACACACGCTGTTCGAGGCGCTGGTGCTGGTGCTGCTGGTGGTGTTTGTGTTTTTGCAGAGTTTCCGGGCCACGCTGATTCCGATGCTCACGGTGCCGGTATCCCTGCTGGGGGCGTTCATGGTGTTTCCGGTGCTGGGGTTCACGGTGAACACGCTGACGTTGTTCGGGATGGTGCTGGCGATCGGGATTGTGGTGGACGACGCGATCGTGGTGGTGGAGGCGGTGCAGCATCACCTGGAGCGGGGCATGACGCCGGTGGAGGCGACGCGGCAGGCGATGCGGGAGGTGTCGGGACCGGTGGTGGCGATCGCGCTGGTGCTGTGCGCGGTGTTCGTGCCGGTGGCGTTCATGGCGGGGATGACCGGGCAGTTGTACCAGCAGTTCGCCATCACGATTGCGGTGGCGGTGGTGTTCTCGGCGATCAGCGCGCTGACGTTGAGTCCGGCCCTGAGTGCGATGCTGCTGCGGAAGCCCGAGCCTGGAAGGGGTCCCATGGGGCGGTTTTTCGCCGCGTTCAACCGGGCCTTCGAGAAGACCACCGAAGGGTATTCGGGGGTGGTGCGGCATCTGGTGCGGAAGTCGGCGCGGTCGATGCTGCTGTTGGGGGTGGCGGTGGCGGGGGCGGGGTTGTTGTCGCGGGCGGTGCCGGGCGGGTTCATTCCGGACGAGGACAAGGGATATCTGATGGTGGCGATGGAACTGCCGGAGGGGGCGTCGCTGGAGCGGACGGATGCGGTGTTGAGGCAGGTGGAGGGGGTGGTGATGGGGACGCCCGGGGTACGGTCGGTGGTGGCGGTGGCGGGGTTCAATCTGCTGAACGGGCTGCCGATGCCGAGTGCGGCGCTGGTGTTTGTGGGGTTGGAGGACTGGGCGGCGCGGAAGAGTCCGGAACGGGCGGCGTCGGCGTTGGCGACGGGGTGGAACAGGGCATTTTTTCCGATGCCCGAGGCGCGGATATTCGCGTTCGGGCCGCCGGCCCTGCCGGGGTACGGGAGTGTGTCGGGGTTTTCATTGCAGTTCCAGGACCGGTCGGGAGGCACGCTGGAACATCTGGCGGAGGGGGTGGAGCGGTTTCTGGCGGAGGCCTCGCGGCGACCGGAGATCGGGCGGGTGAGCACCACGTTTCAGCGGGCCACGCCGCAGGTGCGGATCGAACTGGACCGGGAGAAGGCGCGCACGCTGGGGGTGCCGGTGGACAGTGTGTACCAGACGTTGCAGGCGTATCTCAGCGGGGCGTATGTGAATGACTTCGTGCGGTTCGGCCGGGTGTTCCGGGTGTTTTTGGCGGCCGAGCCGGCGTATGCGCGGCAGCCCGAGGATGTGGGACGGTTTCATGTGCGGAACCGGGACGGGGCGATGGTGCCGTTGGACACGCTGGTGCGGGTCGAATCGGTGTCGGGTCCGAACTATGCGGCGCGGTTCAACCTGTATCCGTCGGCGGAGGTGATGGGGGCGCCGGCGCCGGGGTACAGTTCGGCGCAGGCGATGCGGGCATTGGAGGAGGTGGCGGCGGGGATGCCGCCGGAGTACGGATTCGAGTGGTCGGGTTTGACGCGGCAGCAGAAGGACGCGGAGGGGACGGCGGGTCCGGTGTTTGCGATGGCGGTGCTGCTGGTGTTTCTGCTGCTGGCGGCGCAGTACGAGAGCTGGTCACTGCCGTTCGCGGTGCTGCTGGCGACACCGCTGGTGGTGCTGGGGACGCTGCTGGGGCTGCTGGTGCGGGGTTTCGAACTGAATGTGTACGCGCAGATCGGCTTGATCATGCTGGTCGGATTGTCGGCGAAGAACGCGATCCTGATCGTCGAGTTCGCCAAGTTGCGGCGCCAGGAGGGGTTGGGGGTTCTCGAGGCGGCGGTGGAGGGGGCGCGCCTGCGGTTGCGCCCCATTCTGATGACGAGCTTCGCCTTCATTCTGGGGTGTGTGCCGCTGATGCTGGCCAGCGGATCCGGAGCAGAGGCGCGGAAGACCATGGGGACCGGGGTGGTGTTTGGGATGACGGTCGCGACCCTGCTGGGGGTGTTTCTCATCCCGGTCTGTTATGGGTTTGTGGAAGGCCTGGTGAGGCGGAAGCCGGTTGGCGCCACGCCGTCGGACGGGCCGGGCGAGGCGGCGTTGGTGAAGGGAGGTCCTTCGTGATGCGCGGCGCGACGTGGTGGCGGGCGATGGCCGGGGCGGGCGCGGGATTTCTGTTGGCGGGCTGCGCGGTGGGGCCGGATTACCGGCGTCCTGAGGTCGAATTGCCGGCGACGCATCGCGGTGCGGGGGGAGAACAGTTGGCCGCGGTTCCCGGGGAACTGGGGGAACTGCCGTGGTGGGAGTTGTTCGAGGATCCGGTGCTCGAGGGGTATCTGCGTGAGGCGCTGGAGAACAACTGGGATGTCCGGATCGCCGCGGCGCGGGTGCTCGAGGCCGCAGCCTCACTGCGTGGGGTGCAATCGGGCTGGTATCCGACGGTGGCGGCGGGGGGCGACTGGACCACCGCCCGCACGTCGCGCAGGGGGCCGGCCGGGCTGCCGGACAGCGCGGATGCGGTGCGGGAATACGGGAGTGCGTTCGTGTCGATGCCGGGATATGAGCTGGACCTGTGGGGGAGATTGCGGCGGGCGACCGAAGCGGCGCGGGCGCGGTTGCTGGCGGTGCGGGAGAACCAGTCGGTGGTGCGACAGACGCTGGTGGCGGAGGTGGCCTCGAGGTACCTGACGCTGGGGGAATTGGATGAGGAACTGGAGATTGCGCTCCGCACGCTGGAGGTGCGGCAGTCCTCGCTGACGCTGACGTTGTCGCGGGAGGAGGGGGGTGTGGCCTCGTTGCAGGATGTCCATCAGGCGGAAGTCCTGGTGGCGGCGGCGCGTGCGGTGGTAAGCGACATCCGACGGGCCATCGAGCAGGCCGAGCATGCGCTGTCGTTCCTGCTCGGACGGGCGCCGGGTCCGGTGGCACGGGGGTCGAGGACGGCGGCGTTGCCGTTGGGACGGCTTGCCATTCCGGCGGGACTGCCGTCGGAGCTGCTGGAGCGGCGGCCGGACATCCGGGCAGCGGAACAGGGGTTGGTGGGGGCCAATGCGGACGTGGGCCAGGCGAGGGCGGCGTATTATCCGCAGGTTGTGCTGACCGGCGTGTATGGGCAGCAGTCGGTGGCCCTGAGCACCTTGTTCGAGGGGCCGGCGCGATTCTGGCAGTTTGGGCCGTCGGTCACGGTGCCGGTGTTCACCGGGGGGCGGCTTCGCAGCGCGTCCCGGGCGGCGCTGGCCCGGTACGAGGCGGCATTGTCGGAGTACCAGCAGACGGTGCAGAACGCGTTTCGGGAGGTGTCCGACGGCCTGGTGGCGTGTGCCCGGCAGCGGGAGATTCGCGAGGCGCTGGAGGCGCGGGCGGAGGCGAACCGGCGATCGGCGGAACTGGCGCGGGTGCGGTATGAAGGCGGGGTGACCGGATACCTCGAAGTGTTGTACAGCGATCAGGAGTTGTTCGATGCGGAGCTGGCACTGGCCCGGGCGCGACTGGCGGAGCAACTGGCCCTGATTGGATTGTACCGGGCCCTTGGGGGCGGGTGGCACCTGCCGGAGGGGACGGCGGATGTGCGGCGATGAGGCGAGCGGCAAGCCGGGGGGCGTGGGGCGATGCGGAAGGTGGTTGGTCAGCGGAGGGCGACGGGCGGGAGATGGAGTCCGGCGGGTTCACGGACCCACCAGTGACCGGAATCGCGGCGTTCGGCAGGGGTGGTGAAGCGGTATTCGTAGCGCCGCACGCGGAGGAACCTCGGGGGAGCGTCCGGGAACGGGTTGTGATCGAGCAGGCGCAGCGTGGCGGGGTTGCCGTCGAGGAGGCGCTGGCACAATCCCGCGAACCAGCGGCTCACGCCGCTTCCCGGGGGGCGCAGGGCTTCGAACCACATCTGCCAGTCGAGCCGCGGCTGGTGGGGGGCGACCCAGCCAGGCCGGCGTGCAAGGTCGCCCGGTTTGTGCCTGAACTCGTAGGCCAGCCACTGGGAGCCGTCGCGGCTGCCTTCGAGGATCAGTTCGTAGCGGGGCCGGGTCATGACCCGGAACAGCCCGTAGGAGTTGAAGGTGCGCAGCGGGGCGAGGGTGGCGTAACCGCGCAGGATCCATTCGGGCCAGGGAAAGGCGAGGCGCAGGTTGAAGGTCATCGGGATCGTGGTGGCGAGAACGATGGAGGCCCCCAAGAGTCCGCGGGCGGCGGATCGGAAGAGTGGCTTGCGGGAGGCCGGTGCGGGCGATCGTTCCTCCGAGGGCTTGCTGGCGGACGATGGAGCTGGAAGCCAGGCGGGCCGACGTCCCTTCGGGAAAAGCCGGGTCAGCCGGGTTCGGGCTGTGTGCAGCCACGCATCGTCGAGCAGGGGCACGCAGAGCAGGAGGGTGAGGGCATTGAAGAAGGTGTAGTTGCCGGTGAGGGCGATGCCGACCTGGAGCAGGGCCGTGGCTCCGGCCGCCCAGAGGCGGGGACGTCGGGGGGCGAAGAAGAGGAAGGGGACGAACCATTCGACGACGTACATGCCGCCGCAGGCCGCTCGATGGACGAGTTCGGGAAGGTGATGGGCCCACCAGGCCAACGGGGTGGGCAGCGGTTGGGTTTCGTAGTGGAAGGTCAGGGCCGTCCATGAACGCCACGCTTGGTCGCCGTAGATCCACTTGGTCACCCCGGATTGGAACATCAGCCGGAAAAGCAGCCAGCGGAGGAGCCCGATGGCGATGGCCGAGGGAGGCCGTTCGCCCGGTCGGCCGAGTCTCCAACCGCCGGGCGCCAGAAGGATGGCCAGGAATCCCGTCTCGAGGAGAAGGGTGTCCCATTGGAACGAGAGGAAATCCTGACCCACCACCGAGAGGGAGAGGTAGGCGGTCCAGAGTCCGACCAACGCCAAACGCGGAACCCAGCCGGCGACGAGGGCGGTGGAGAGCAGCAGGCCGAGGGCGCAGAGGCCTTTGAGGAATGGATCGCTGACGTTCCACCAGCACAGGGTCGGCACCTGGCTCAAGCGGGTCATCCACCCGGCATCCGCAAAGTGGGTGCGCTGGGCTTCCATCCAGCCTGCGGCAGGGAGGATGCCATTTTCCCCAAGGAGCCCTGTGAGCTGCCAGGAGAGCGAGGCGAAGGCAACGAGGTAGATCAGGCCAAGCCCGCGAAGGAAGAACTGGCGGACGGCCTGGAACGTGGACGGATCGGAGTGTCGGCCCCAGCCCATTCGCGTGAGGAGCGAGAAGATGGAGCGGTTTCGGGCGACGACGGCGTAGGCCCCTTCGGTGATCCGGGCAAAGGCGGGGTGGCGCTGGTGGAGGCGCAGCCAGCGCCCGGAGCCGGGATGACCATGCGCCAGGGCCCGGAAGACCGCCTCGGCCCCGCTGGAAACCGAGCCGTCGGTGTCCACCCACTGAACCGCATTGGCAAACCGTTCCCGAGGGATCTCGGGGAAGGCCTCGGCGACCTGGGGATCCTGGGAGGGGACGAAGACCACGACGTCCCCGGCGGTTCGCGCCCAGCGCCGCACCCAGAAGGTGCAGAAGCGGCAGTCCCCGTCGTAGATCAGGTGGGGCCGGTCGGGCGGATGGGCGACGCGGAGCGTGTCGGACACGTTGATAGAGTGCCTGTCGCGCGGGGCGGGGTCATCCGCGGAGATGGAGCTCAATTCTCCACAAATCCCCACGTCCCGAGCAGGGCAGGGAATGACGGACGTGACGCGCCCGTCCTGGAGCCAGGGTTCAAACAAACAGCCAGGCGAATTTTTGTAGACGGAGGGTCTTACAATTAGTCAGGCGCTTTGTTGTAGACGGGGCGCAACAACAGCCTGGCATCCCCCCAAATCCTATCGGGCTTCTGGGAGTGACCTTGTTGGGGAGGGAGAGGCGTCAATGATACAATGCCGGGCTCAATGTATTTGGACCCCATATAGTTGGCCGATGCTTCCCCGAGTGGTGGGTGAGGAGGCAGGGAATCAGAGTGACGGGCTCCGCGGGTCAACAACCCAAAGCACCCCACCTTTGCGGCATCGTGGAACCTGGCCCTCCGATGCCCTGCTTCGCGAAGCTCGCACCTCTCCCCACGACTCCGGGATGGATGGCGGCGGGTGGGCGACCACCGGTTTTGGCGCTTGCGGCGGTGGGGTGGGCGGCGAAGCTAGGCGTTCGCGACGATGTCGTACAACCCATCCCATCCCAAGCATTACTGCGGCGTCTTCGGCATCTACGGCACTCCAAACGCTGCGGAGCTCACGTACTGCGGGTTGTACGCCCTGCAGCATCGGGGTCAGGAGAGCGCGGGGATAGTGACCAGCGACGGGAAGCAGTTTCGGCGGCACATCGGGATGGGGCTGGTCTCCTCGGTGTTCAGCGGCGAGATGCTGCACGGTCTGGTGGGGCACTCGGCGATCGGGCACACGCGGTATTCCACGACGGGCTCATCGATCCTGCAAAACGCGCAGCCGCTGGTGGTGAACTGCGCGCGGGGGGAACTGGCGATCGGGCACAATGGCAACCTGACCAATGCGGGGCAGTTGCGCGAGGAACTGGAGGAGCGGGGATCGATCTTCCAGACGAGCGTGGACAGCGAGATCATCCTGCATCTGATGGCGCAGCCGGCGGGGAACGGGGAGCCGAATGCGTTGTTGTCGGCGCTGCGAAGGATCGAAGGGGCGTTCTCGCTGGTGATCCTGACCAACCAGGAGTTGGTGGGGGTGCGGGATCCGTTCGGGTTCCGGCCGTTGTCGCTGGGGCGACTGGGGGATGCGTGGGTGCTGGCGTCGGAGACGTGTGCCTTCGACCTGATCGGGGCCAAGCTCGAGCGGGATATCGAGCCTGGCGAGGTGGTGATCATCAACGGGGAGGGGGTGCGGAGCTTTCATCCGTTCCCGGAACACCAGCGGCGGGCGTTCTGCATCTTCGAGTATGTGTACTTCGCGCGGCCGGACAGCACGATTGGCAACCAGAGCGTGTACCGGGCCCGCGTCGAGTTGGGCCGGCAACTGGCCCGGGAGTTTCCGGTGGATGCGGACATTGTGGTGCCGGTGCCCGACAGCGGGAACTACGCGGCGTTGGGGTATGCCCTGGAGTCGGGGATCCCGTACGAAATGGCCTTCGTCCGGAACCACTACGTCGGACGGAGCTTCCTTCAGCCGAGCCAGTTGATCCGGGATTTCAATGTGCGGGTGAAGTTGAACCTGATTGCGGATCTGGTGCGTGGGCAGCGGGTGGTGATTGTGGACGACTCGATCGTGCGGGGGACGACCTCGAAGGCGCGGGTGACCAGCCTGAAGGAGGCCGGGGCCAAGGAGGTGCATGTCGTGGTGAGCTGCCCTCCGCACATGAATCCGTGCGTGTACGGGATCGACTTCCCGGACCGTTCGAAGCTGATGGCGGCCAATTACACGATCGATGAGATCCGGCGGTACCTGAACGCGGATTCGCTGGGATACCTCTCGCTGGAGGGCATGGTGAAGGCCGTGGGGGCGCCGAAGGACTCATTCTGCCTCGCCTGTTACAATGGCGATTATCCCGTGCCGTTCAGCCCGTCGATGGAGAAGCACAGCATGGAACGGCGGGCGGCTCGGGCGACAAGTTTCCGGGAGCCCTTCGAAAAGGAGGCGCTGCAGACGACGCTGCTTTAGTGCTTTAGAGCCTGTCTGAAAACCGGAAGGGGCCCTGCGATGAGGGATACGGGTTCCGCAGCCGGGGGAAGGCGAGGCCGGTGCATCCCCGCAGCGGGCTGTCACGGCCGGGCCGACGCCGGCCCAGGACGAAAGGACCGTCGCCCGAAGGGTTTCTGGGGAATGTGCCGTGTACGGGCCTGACCCCGTTGCCCGGGGTCACTGGCGGAGACGGAAGTAGCGGGTGCCGGTGCCGGGGAGGGGCAGGGTGAGTGTCCTCTGGGCGCCCTGAACCACCGGCGTCCCGGGAACCGCGGCCCAGGCGGCGTCCGGTCCCAGGACGGTGGAGGATTCGAGGGTGTAGTCCGTCGCACCGGCAGGCCAGCGCAGGACCAATTGCCCTTCCGCCACCTCGATCGCCAGCCGCACGACGCCGCTGTCCACGATGAAGTCGGAGGCGCTTACCGCGATGCCGTCGAGGGTGGTGACGGCGATTCGTCCAGTGGTGACACCAGCGGGAGCGGTGGCGCGGAGTTCCGTTCCCGAGACGACCGTGAACGGCGCGTTGACGCTTCCGAAGGTCACCTGGGAGGCGGTTCGCAGGCCAAGTCCCGTCAGGGTGACCGATGTTCCGGCGTTTCCGGTGGCGGGCTGGAAGGCGTTGAGGACGGGTTGGGCGCCGGTGACGAAGAAGCTGGCCGAGGACGAAACCTCGACGCCGCCGGCGGTGCGGACGTGGAACGGGCCGCTGAAGGCGGCAAGGGGCACGACGACCCGGACGTTGGTGGCGTCGATGACGGTGAAGGTGGCGTCGGCGTCGCCCAGTCGGACCCAGGCCAGGTTGGTGAGGCCGGCGCCGGCGAGGTGAACGGCGGTGCCGAAGGGGCCGGTGTTGGGCGAGAACCCGTCGAGAACGGGCAGGACGGTGAAGGTGGCCGCGCTGACCTCTGATCCGGCAGGGCTTTCCAGTGTCAGCCGGCCGGTGGTGGCCAGGGCGGGGACGACGGCGGTGAGGCGCGTTGGAGAAACGACTGTGAATGGCGCCTCCGCATGGTGGAACAGGAGTCGGGTGACGCCGTTGAGATTCTGTCCGTCCACGGTGACGGTGTCGCCGCGCCTGCCGGTGCCGGGGGTGAAGGCGGTGATGCGGGGCGGCAGGGTGAAGCTGGCTTCGGTGGTGAAGTCGCCGTCCGGGGTGACGATCTTGATGGGGCCCGTGGTGGCGCCAGCGGGGACGACGGCGGTGACCCGGGTGGGTGAGGTGGCGGTGAAGCTGGCTTTGACGCCGTTGAACTGGACGTCGGTGACCCCTTGGAAGCCGCCGCCTTCGAGGACGACATTGGTACCTGTGCTGCCTGTGGGCGGGTGGAAGGAAATGATGCGGGGCAGCACGACGAAGTTGCTCGAGGTGAAGGCGGCTCCGGCAGGGGTGACGATCTGGAGGGCGGCGCGGACGGCGTTGGTTGGGACGACGGCCAGCAGGTTGGTGGGGGATTGGGCCGCGAAGGCGGCCGGGGCGGTACCGAACTCGACGCGGAGGGCCTGGCCGAGATTGCTTCCGCGGATCTCGATGGTGTCTCCGGGGCGGGCGCGGGGTGGGGCGAAACCACTGAGGACCGCGGCAACGTGGAAGGGAACCGGCGTCGTGGCGCTGCCGGCCTCGTTCACGACGCGGATCGGTCCGGTCCGGGCATTGGGAGGGACGACGGCGCGAAGCTGGTTGAGGGCGACCACCTGGAATTGGGCCGCCTGCCCGTCGAAGGTGACCGCTGTGACCTGCCCGCGACCTCCGGCGAGGCCGGTGGCGAAGTTGGCGCCGAAGAGCTGCACCTCGGTGCCGGGGATGCCGAAGGCCGGCTCGAAGAGCTCGATCCGGGGCGCGGCCACGAAGATCTGGGAACTCGTTGCCGCGCCCGTGCCGGTGAACACGGAAATGGGACCGCTGAAGGCATTGGGGGGGACGCGGACGCGGACGCTGGTGGCGGCGCGGGCGAGGATTTCGCCGGGGGCTTCCGTGGTGCCGAAGTACACCTGGGTGGCCGACTGCAATCCGGTGCCGACGATGACGACCTCGGTGCCGGCGGGGCCGCGATCCGGAGCGAACCCTGTGACGGTGGCGGCGGTCGCGGCGGTGGCGCCGGCGAGTGTGGCGAACCCGATCCCGAAGCTTAGAAACCGGCGCAGAGCCGAGGGGCTTACAACCATAAGAGCGATCACGATGCCATCGGGGACGACACCGCGCCAGCCCCCGAAGGGGGACTGGTCGTGGACCGTGCATCCCGGAGTTGCGGGGAGAGGTGCGGGCTTCGCGAGGCGTGGCTTTGGAGGGCCGAGTTCCACGAGGCCGCAACGATGGGGTGCGTTGGGATGAGGACTCGCGGAGCTCGTCCCTCCGATCCGCTGCCTCCTCACCCACAACTCCGGGATGCACCGGGTCGTGGAACCGGGTTGAGAACCGTCTTGAACCCCCAGGGCAATGGGCTTCAACCTGTGCCCGTCACCGGCCCCGCCCATTGTGGGCCACACCATCATGAATCCGTTTCGAACCTCCCGACTCTGCGTTGCCGTCGCCTGTCTTGTGTGGACGGTGCTCCCTGCCGCCGCCGCGCCTGGAACGGAGCCGGGTTTCCAGCGCATCTTTGACGGGACCACGCTCGAGGGCTGGAGCGGCGACCCGCGATTCTGGCGGGTCGAGAACGGGTCGATCGTGGGCGAGACGACACCCTCGAATGTGGCCGAGGGGAACACCTTCCTCATCTGGGAACGCGGCGGGGTGGACGATTTCGAGATCCGGCTCCGGTTCCGGATGCCGACGGACTATGCCAATTCCGGCGTCCAGATCCGGTCCGTCCGCCACGGCACCTACGTCGTCGGCGGCTACCAGCCGGACCTGTCGAATGACGGCTGGACGGGGGCGCTGTACGAGGAGCGCGGGCGCGGCATCCTGGCGCGCCGTGGCGAGACGGTGGTGATCGCGCCGGACGGGACACGCACGGTGACGCGTTGGGGCGATGGCGACGCGCTGGCTGCCCGGGTGCGGTTGCGCGACTGGAACGAGTACCACATCACGGCGCGGGGAAACCACCTGGTGACCCGGGTCAACGGGGTGAAGATGAGCGAGCTCATCGATCTCGGGTCGGAGGCGCGATTCGACGGGCTGCTGGCCTTCCAGTTGCACAGCGGTCCGCCGATGCGGGTGGAGATCCGGGACGTCCAGCTGCGGCGTCTGCCATTGAGCGATGACCGCAAGAAGGTGGTGTTCGTGGCGGGGACGCTCAGCCATGGATACGGCAACCACGAGCATCGAGCCGGATGCCTGCTGCTGGCCCGGTTGCTTGGGGAGAACGTCGAGGGCATCCAGTCGGCGGTGTACACGAATGGATGGCCCAAGGACCCGACCGCCTTCGACAATGCCGATGCGATCGTGATGTTCTCGAATGGTGGCGGCGGTCACATGGCGTTGCCTCACCTGGACCGGCTGGACGAGGTGATGAAGCGGGGGGTCGGACTCGGGGCAATTCACTACGCCGTCGAGATTCCCAAGGGGGATTCGGGCGACTATTTCCTGCGCTGGCTTGGCGGTTACTTCGAGACCCACTGGTCGGTGAACCCGCACTGGACGGCCAGCATCCGGCAGTTGCCCGGGCACCCGGCGGCCCGTGGAGTGAAGCCCTTCGAGATCTACGACGAGTGGTATTACCACATGCGGTTTGCCGACGATCTGGAACAGGTCGTGCCCATTTTCAGCGCCCTGCCGCCGCCGGAATCGCTCAGCCGCCCCGACGGACCGCACTCGGGCAACCCCCAGGTGCGGGCGGCCGTTCTGGAACGCCGCGAATCCCAGCATCTCATGTGGACCTATCAGCGCGGACAGATGCCCGGCCGCGGCTTCGGCATCACCGGCGCACATTACCACTGGAACTGGGCGCACCCGGGTTTCCGGACGGCGGTCCTCAATGCGATCGTCTGGATCGCCGGGCGCGAGGTGCCGGAAGGGGGCGTCCGCACGGCGCCGGTGACGCTGGAGGAACTCCTGGTGAACCAGGACTACGAACGTCCGGCCAACTTCGACATGGACACCTGGAGCCGTCGCATCGACGCCTGGAAGAGCGTTGCGCCGTAGGCTCGATTCGGTGCAGGTCGAACGTCTGCGGGGCCGGAACGGTGTGGAGCGTTGGGTTGAGGACTCGCGGAGCTCGTCCCTCCGATGGGCTGCCACCTCAACCACAACTCCGGGAGGCACCGCGCTGAAGGCTGCCTCCCGCTGCGTCCTCGTCGCCGTTCTCATTCTCGTTTGCGATGCGTGCGGCGTGGGCGCAGCGTCCGCGGGAGCGCCGTATGCCTCCGACCCCACCTCCGCCCCCATCGCCTGACGAACGGACCGTTCGCAAGTCGATCCTCCAGGACACGACCTATGTGAACGCGATGTCCCACTTCTACCGCGGGGAGTTGGGACGGATCATGATCTGGCGGCAGCGGCTGGATGTGACAACCACCTGGGCGATCACTTCGACGAGCACGATCTTCACGGTGGCATTCTCGTTGCGGGACGTGCCGCACATCATCTTCTTCTTCAACCTGGCGATTGTGACGATCCTGATGTGGATCGAGGCGCGGCGGTATCGCTTCTACGATGCGTTCCATGCGCGGGTCCGGATGCTGGAGGCGCACTTCCTGGTGCCGATGGTCACCCAGCGGCCGGAGACGCTGGAGGGGGACTGGCGGAAGCTGGTGGCGGAGGATCTGCTGATTCCATCGTTCAAGATCGGCCCGATGGAGGCCGTGGGCTGGCGCCTCAAGCAGAACTACGTCTTCATCTACGTGCTGATCCTGGCAGCCTGGATGGTCAAGGTGTTCATGCACAGTCCGCATCCGATCGATTCGCCGGCGAGCTTTTACGACGCCCTCGCCGTGGGCCAGATCGCGAGCTGGCTGGTGGCAGTCGTCATGCTGGGCACGATGGTGGGGACCATCGCCATTGTGGCCTACGTCGCACGCAAACTCGTCGGCGAGATCCATGAGTTCGGCCGGACCGCGCGAAGCCGGTGGCGGATCTGAGAGCCTGTCTGAAAACGGGAAGGGGTCCTTCCAGTTTTCAGACAGGCTCTGACGGCGGACGGGTCCACCCGGCCTGGTCCTGACCGCGACGTGAACTGTGTACGGGCCTGACCCGATTGCCTCGGGGAGGGCGGGCGGCGTAGGGTGGCGGCATGAAGCGCGCGATCGGAACGCTGGGCGTGGCGGTGCTGGTGGGAGCGGGGTGCGGCGGCGAGCCGAAGGAGGGGGCGGGCGAGGGGGCGTCGGGCGGGACGAAATCGGGGAATCCGCTGACGGCGCCGGTGGATTACCTCGGGGCAGTGGGCCAGGCCCAGCGGCAGGCGGCGCAGGTGGTGGATCTCTCGAACCTTCAGCATGCCATCCGGACCTTCGAGGCGGGCGAAGGGCGGAGGCCCGGGCGTCTGGAGGAACTGGTCGAGGAGGGCTACCTGCCGCGATTGCCGGCGGCGCCGGCGGGGCAGCGGTTCCAGTACGATCCGCGGACCGGGTCGGTGGGACTGGTGGCGCAGGGCGGGACCCCGTGACGCGGCGTCAGACGAGGCCCTGTTCGAGCATGGCGTCGGCCACCTTGACGAAGCCGGCGATGTTGGCGCCGACGACGAGATTGCCTGGACAGCCGTACTCGGCGGCGGTCTCGAAGGCCTCGCGGTGGATGGTGACCATGATCAACTGAAGGCGACGCTCGACTTCGTCCCGGGTCCAGGGGAGGCGCATGGAGTTCTGGGCCATCTCGAGACCAGAGGTGGCGACGCCGCCGGCATTGGCGGCCTTGCCGGGCGCGAAGAGGATCCTGCGGGCGAGGAAGCGGTCCACGGCGGCGGGTTCGGAAGGCATGTTGGCGCCTTCGGCGACGAGGGTGCAGCCCTGGTCCAGGAGGGTCTGGGCGTCCTCGCCGCCGATTTCGTTCTGGGTGGCGCAGGGAAAGGCGCAGTGGCAGGGGACCTGCCAGGGGCGGCGGCCCTCCTGGTACTCCGCGCCGAAGCGGGCGGCGTATTCCCGGATGCGACCGCGGCGGACGTTCTTGAGGTCCTTGATCCAGGCGAGCTTTTCCTCGTTGATGCCGTCGGGATCGTGGATGAAGCCGTTGGAATCGGAGAGGGTGACCACCCTGGCGCCATGATGGAGGAGTTTTTCGACGGTGAATTGGGCGGCATTGCCCGAGCCGGAGACGGTGCAGACCTTGCCCTCGAGGGATTCGCTGCGGGTCTTGAGCATTTCCTGGGCGAAATAAACGCATCCGTACCCGGTGGCTTCGGGGCGGATCAGGGAGCCGCCCCACTTGATGCCCTTGCCGGTGAGGACGCCGGTGAATTCGTTGGCCAGGCGTTTGTACTGCCCGAAGAGGAATCCGATTTCGCGGGCGCCCACCCCGATATCGCCGGCGGGAACGTCGGTGTCGGGACCGACATGACGAAACAGTTCGGTCATGAAGGACTGGCAGAAGCGCATGACCTCATGATCGCTGCGGCCTTTGGGGTCGAAATCGGAGCCGCCCTTGCCGCCGCCCATGGGCAGGGTGGTCAGGGCGTTCTTGTAGACCTGCTCGAAGGCCAGGAATTTCAGGATGCTGGCGCTGACCGTGGCGTGGAAGCGAAGGCCGCCCTTGTAGGGCCCGATGGTGCTGCTGAACTGGACCCGGAACCCGCGGTTCACCTGGAACTGGCCACGGTCGTCCTGCCAGGGGACGCGGAAGGAGACCAACCGTTCCGGCTCGACCATCCGTTCGAGCACACGGCCCTCGCGGTACTTGCGATGGCGTTGCAGGGCCGGATCGATGGACTCCACGAATTCCGTCACGGCCTGAAGGAACTCCGGTTCGCCGGGATTCCGGCGGGCCACCAGTTCGAGGATTTCCTGAACAATTGCCATGGGCTGGGGGTTGCGTCTTGGGTTGATGTTGTCCTGCTGGATCGGAATGCCCGCCGAACGGGGCACCCGGGGAGCCGCCATGATCGGTGGCCTGCCGGGTTGGTTTGCGCCCGGGATCCCGGGTGCCGCCCTGAGCCCGGCGGATCGAGCCGGGCTTTCAGGTCGTCAGGCCATTCGAAACACGCGCAGGGCTCCTAGAGGAACGGGCCGAAGGTGTCGATGGTTTTGAGGCGGGATGCACGAGGGAGGAAGGGATGCTGCAAGGGCGGCTTGCCCGGGGGGAGACGGGAGGCTTCTACTGGCCGGCATGGAGTCCGATGTGGCAACGGGCGGGCTGCCCGGTCCGGAACGGCTCAGCACGGGCATGCCGGGTCTGGACGCGGTGATCCAGGGATTGCATGCGGGGGACAACGTGGTTTGGGAGGTGGATACGCTGGACGACTACCTGCCGGTTCTCGAGCCGCTGGCGGGGGAGGCCCGGAGGTTGGGGCGGCGGTTCGTGTATTTCCGGTTTGCCCGGCACGCGCCGTTGTTCGCCGCCGGGGCTGGAAGGGAGATCCATGAACTGGATCCGCAGGCGGGATTCGAGCGGTTCTTGTCGGGCATCCTGGATCGGATCGAGGCGACGGGCCGCGGCGCGTACTACGTGTTCGACTGTCTGTCGGATCTGGCGGCGGACTGGTTGAGCGACCGCATGCTGGGGAACTTCTTCATGATCGCCTGTCCGTACCTGCACGAACTGGACACGATCGCCTACTTCGCGCTGCTGAAACACGAGCATTCGTTCCATGCCACCGACTGCATCAATCGGACGTCCCAGGTGGTGCTGGAACTGTTCCGCAAGGAGGAACGGCGGTACCTGCATCCGCTGAAGGTCTGGCGCCGGTATTCGCCGACGTTGTATATGCTGCACAGCTGGGAGGGTGCGGCATTCCGGCCGGTCACCCGCAGCGCCACGATTACGGACATCCTGGGGGCGGTGCCCAAGCCGTGGCTGGAGTTCACGATTCACCGGCCGGGGATCTGGGTGCGGACGTTCCAGCGGGCGCAGCAGATGGCCCAGGCGTTGGAGCGGGGCGAGGCGGTGGGGCGTGAGGCGGGGGAATTGTTCGAGGACCTCCTGCGGATGGTGGTGACCCGGGACGAGCGGTTGTCGCGGCTGGCCCGCGAGTATTTCGATCTTCGGGCCGTGGTGGAGATCATGCAGCGGATGATCGGGACGGGGCAGATTGGCGGGAAGAGTCTCGGCATGCTGCTGGCGCGGGCCATCCTGCTGCGGTCGGATCCGGCCTGGGCGGGGCGGTTGGAGAGCCACGACTCGTTCTATGTGGGATCGGATGTGTTCTACACGTACCTGGTCCAGAACGGTTGCTGGTGGCTGCGGCGGCGGGCCCGGGACTTCGAGGTTCACCTGGAGCGGGCGGAGGAGGCGCGGCGACGGATTCTGACGGGGACGTTTCCGGATTTCATCCGGGACCAGTTCCTCGAGGTGATCGAGTATTTCGGGCAATCGCCGCTGATCGTGCGATCGAGCAGCCTGCTGGAGGACAATTACGGCAACGCCTTTTCGGGGAAGTACGAGAGTGTGTTCTGCGTCAACCAGGGGACCCCGGAGGAACGGCTGGCGGCCTTCATGGCGGCCGTGCGGACGGTGTACGCGAGCGCCCTGAGCGAGGAGGGGCTGAGGTATCGCCTGCAACACGAGCTGCTGGACCATGACGAGCAGATGGCCCTGCTGGTGCAGAGGGTTTCGGGGGAGATGCACGGGCACCTTTTCCTGCCCCAGGTGGCGGGCGTCGGCTTTTCCTTCAACCCGTATGTGTGGCACGAGGACATCGACCCGGCGGCGGGCGTGCTCCGGCTGGTCTTCGGGCTGGGGACGCGGGCGGTGGACCGCACCGGGGACGACTACACCCGGCTGGTTGCCCTGAACGCCCCCGGGAAGCGGGTGGAATCGAGTCCGGAGGAAGTGCGGGAATTCGCTCAACGCCGGGTGGACGGGCTCGATTTGCGGGCCAACCGGATGGTGAGCCCGGAGTCCGGGACGGTGGCCGGACTGCTGCCGGAGGCGGTGCGGGGCTGGTTTTTTCCCGACGATGGGAGCGGGGCCGGGGGGGCGCCCTGGATGCTCGATTTCGAGCGGGTGCTGGGTGAGACCCGGTTCGTCCCGGCGATGCGGGCACTGTGCGCCACGCTTCAGGAGGCGTACGACTACCCGGTGGACATCGAGTTCACCGCCAATTTCGAGGCGGACGGGAGCTTCCGGGTGAATGTGGTGCAGTGCCGGCCGTTCCAGGTGACGCTGCGGGGCCAGGGGAGCCGGATCCAGTTCCCGGAGGACCTCGACCCTGCGGACGTGCTGTTCCAGTCGCGGGGACCGGTGGTGGGGCAGAGTCTGGCCACGGTGATCGACCGGCTGATCTACGTGGTGCCGGCGGTGTACGGGCGGATGAGCATGACGCAGCGATACTCGATTGCGCGGACGATCGGCAGGCTCACGCACCTGGAGACGGCGGGGGTCCGTCCGATCGTGCTGCTGCTGGGGCCCGGGCGGTGGGGTACATCGACGCCGTCGCTGGGGGTTCCGGTGTCCTTTGCCGAGATCGACACCGTGTCGGTGCTGGTCGAGATGACGGTGATGCACGAGGGGTTGGTACCGGACGTGTCGTTGGGGACGCATTTTTTCAACGACCTGGTGGAGATGGACATGCTGTATCTGGCGATCTCGCCCGGGCGTGAGGGGCATCACCTGCGGGAGGATTTGCTGCGGCGGCATCCCAACCAGCTGGTCCGGCTGCTGCCATCGGCGGAGCCGTTGGCCGACGCCTTGTGGGTGATCGATTCGGACCCGCCCGGTCCGGCGGGTGGCCGGTTGCTGTTGAACGTCGATGCGATGGGGCAGCGGGCCTTGTGCTACCGGGAGCCGGTGGTGTGAGGGAGCGGGTGGCAGCTTCGGCTTGGCCGACGGGAGGCGGGTCTGGCAGCCTGCGGTTCTCGTGCACGACTTTCGTTACCGGGGCGGGCAACTGTATTGCGAAGAGGTGTCGATCGAGGCGCTGGTGGAGCGTTTCGGGACGCCGCTTTTCGTGTATTCGCGGCATACCCTGCGCGACCACTTCGAGAAGCTGGACCGGGCGCTGGACCCGCTCGACCACCTGATTTGTTACGCGGTGAAGGCCAACTCGAATCTGGCGGTGCTGCGGGCCCTGGCGAACCAGGGGAGCGGGTTCGATGTGGTGAGCGAGGGGGAGTTGCGCCGGGTCGAGGCGGCGGGGGGCGATCCGGGGCGTTGCGTATTTGCGGGGGTGGGCAAGACGGAGCGGGAGATCGAGTACGCACTGCGGCGGGAGATTTATTCGTTCAATGTGGAGAGCGCGCCGGAGCTCGAGCGAATCCAGCGGGTGGCGCGGCGGTTGGGACGCAAGGCGCCGGTGGCGGTGCGGGTGAATCCGAACGTGGATGCCGGGACGCACGCGAAGATCACGACGGGGACCTACGAGAACAAGTTCGGCATTGCCTTCGAACGGGTGGAGCGGCTTTACGCGGCGGCGTCGAAGCTTTCGAACATTCGGTTGCGCGGGATCCAGATGCACATCGGCTCGCAGTTGACGGATGTGGAGCCGTTCCGGCGGGCGGTGGAGAAGATCGTTCCGATGGCGGAGCGCCTGCACCGGCGGCACGGGTTCGACTTTCTCAGCATTGGCGGTGGCATCGGTATTGTGTACGACCCGGCCCTGGCCAGCGGCGATCCGGACTGGTGGCGGAAGGAGCCGGAGGCGCGCCGGATTCTGACGCCCTCGACCTATGCCGAGGCGTTGAAGCCGCTGCTGGCGCCGCTGGGGTTGAGGATCCTGCTCGAGCCGGGGCGGTTCATCGTGGGCAACGCGGGGGCTTTGGTGACGCGGGTGGAGTTCGTGAAGCGCACCGGGAAGAAGAACTTCGTGATTGTGGATGCGGCGATGAACGACCTGATCCGGCCGGCCTTTTACGATGCGTTCCACGAGATTGTCCCGGTGACGCGGAAGCGTGGCCGGGCGGTCCCTTCGGACGTGGTCGGGCCGATCTGCGAGAGCGGGGATTACTTTGCCAAGGACCGGCCGTTGCCGCGGGTCGGGGAGGGGGATCATCTGGCGTTGCTGAGTGCCGGGGCCTACGGGTCGGTGATGGGGTCGAACTACAATTCGCGACCGCTGGCGGCGGAGGCGCTGGTGGACGGACGGCGGTTCGCCCTGGTGCGGGAGCGGCAGCGTGTCGAGGACATCTGGAGCCGGGAACGGGTGCCGGCGTGGTTGCAGCGGTCGTCCCGGCGATGAGGCGGCCCGATCCGATGCGGCGCGGGGCGGGTTCCATCGATGCGGGGACGGTGGCCGGGGTGGGGCGGTCTGGCTGCGTGCTGGCTTGTGACGCTGGGTTGGGGGCCCGGAGTCTGGGCGTGGTGCGCTGGCTGCTGGGTTGCTGGCTGGTCTGGGCGACGACGGGATGCAGCGGGGCTCCGGGGCTGGAGGGTCGGGCGGCGAGCCGGTCGGAGGGCAGGGTACGGGTGGTTGAGGCTCCGCAGGAGGGCGGGTTGCGGCTGAGTGTGGAGAACACCCATCTGGCGGCGGTGACCCTGACGCTCTGGGTGACGGGGGAAAACTGCGTCCCTGATCGGGCCATGCCGGTGGTGCTGAGCTGCCCGGGGCCGGGGGCGTTTCCATTTGTGCGCATCCGGCCGGGGAACGAGCGGGAGGATTTCAGCTACCGGGTGCGGTACCACTGGCAGTTTGGTCAGACGGGGGTGCGCCACGACCGCGGGGCGGAGTACCGGGTGCCATTTGCTTCGGGGGTACGGGCGAGGGTGTCGCAGGGTTGGGGCGGCACGTTCACGCATTCCGGGAACGACGCCTACGCGGTGGACTTCGATCTGCCGGTGGGGACCGCGGTCCACGCGGCGCGGGAGGGCCGGGTGGAAGTCGTGGTGGACGAGCATGCCGAGGGCGGGCTGGATCCGCGGCTGCGGGACCGGGTGAACCGGATCCTGATCCGGCACCCCGACGGCACCTATGGGGAATACGTCCATTTGCAGCATCGGGGAGCGCGGGTGCATCCGGGCATGCGGGTGGCGGCGGGGGATTTTCTGGGGTACTCGGGGAACACCGGGTATTCGCAGGGACCGCACCTGCATTTCGCGGTATTCCGGGCGGTGGATGGCGAGCGGCGGGAGACCTTCCCGGTACGGTTTCGGGCGCGGGAGGGAAGGGCGGTGGAGCCGGCGGAGGGAAGGTACCTGACGGCGCCCTGAGAGCCTGTGCATCGCGGAGTTGTGGGGCGAGGTGCGAACTCCGCCAGGCGGTGCTTCGGAGGGCCGGGTTCCACGAGGCGGCAACGGTGGGGGGCGTTGGGTGGAGGACTCGCAGAGCTCGTCCCTCCGGTTCGCTGCCTCCTCACCCACCACACCGGGATGCACCGGGGGGAATCTACGGGGCCGAGATTCCGGTCGCGGCGGGTTCGGGGGGGCGGTAGCCTGCGCCCATGCTCGATGTTCTCACGGAAGGAATCCGGCAGGGCCGGGAGCTGGTCTCGACGGAGATTTCGAAGGCGGTGGCGGCATTGACGGACGAGGGGGTGCCGGCGGAGGTGAAGGCGGAGTTTCTGATGGCCCTGGCGCGGCGGGGAGAGACGCCGGCGGAGATTGCTGGATTTGCGTTGGAATTGCGGGATCTGGCGGTGGCGCCGCCGATCCGGGTGGCGACGCGGGAGCGGGGGATTGTGGATGTGTGCGGCACGGGGGGGGACCATCGGAACACGTTCAACATTTCGACGACCGTGGCGCTGGTGTTGGCGAGCGCGGGGGTGCCGGTGGCCAAGCACGGGAACCGGGCCATCACGTCGAAGGCAGGGAGCGCGGATGTGCTGGAGGCGCTGGGGATTCCCATCGAACTGCCGCCGGCGGAGGCGGCGGAGGCGTTGGAGGCGAAGGATTTCGCCTTCTTTTTTGCGCCACGGTATCACCCGGCGTTCAAGCATCTGGCGGCGGCCCGGAAGCTGTGTGCCGGACAGGGGCAGCGTACGATCTTCAATTTCCTCGGGCCGCTGTTGAATCCGGCCCGTCCGTCAGGGCAGTTGGTGGGGGTGTCGGTGCCGTCGCTGTGCGCTCCGCTGGCGCGGGTCTTGCAGGAGCTGGGGCTGCGGCGGGCCATGGTGGTGTGCGGGGAGACGCCGGAAGGGGCGCTGGACGAGCTGTCCGTTCTGGGGGACACGCAGGTGGCGGAGTTTCACCATGAGCGGGGGTTTTCGACCGGCACATTGTCGGCGGCGGACTGGGATCTGCCGCCGGCGACGCTGGCGGATCTGGCCGGGGGGGATCGCGAGGAGAATGCGGCGATCGTGCGCCGGATTCTGGCGGGCGAAGAGCGGGGTGTGAAGCGGGAGGCGGTGTTGTTGAACGCCGGGGCGGCGCTGTTCGTGGCGGGTCGGGCGGGGAGCATCCAGGAAGGGCGGGAACGGGCGGCTGAGGAGATCGATTCCGGCGCGGCGGCGGCGAAGCTGGACCAACTCCGAGCTTAGATCACGGATTCCGGCTTGCGGGCCGGAGGCTGGTTCGGGAACGTCGTTGCCGAAGGGCACCGGAAGGGCATCCATGTACAAGATCATTGGCGGCGACCAAAAGGAATACGGGCCGGTCAGTTTCGATCAACTTTGCCAGTGGGTTCGGGACAACCGGGCCAATGCGCAGACCCGGGTGCAGAAGGAGGGCGGGGAATGGGCGCCGATGGGGGCCCTTCCGGAGTTTGCCGAGGTGCTGGGCGAGCAGGCCCAGCAGGCCCGATTGAGGGAGTCGAGGGAGGTCTCCGCCCCCGGCATGGCGGGCGGTTCGGCGATGGGTTCGGGGCCGGCCATGGCGCCCGTGCCGCTGCCGGCCTTTGGAGGAGGGCTGGACGGACGGGAGCAGGTGCGGGCGATGGTGCGGGGTCCGGCGACGGCGCTGCTGGTCACCGGCATTCTGTGCGTGGTGCTGGCCCTGATCGGGCTGGTGGCCAACATGTTCGGCAGCGGGTTCCAACCGTCGCCGGAGGATGTCCCGCCGGAGATGCGGCAGATGTTCGAGATGCTCTCGCAGATGCAGGGACCGATGGCGGTGGTGAGTTCGCTGATCGGGCTGGCGATCTCCGGATTGATGATCTACGCGGCGCAGAAGATGCAGGCGCTGGAGAGCTTCGGGCTGGTGGTGGCCGCCGCCGTTCTGGGCATGGTGCCCTGCACGTCGCCCTGCTGCTGCATTGGCCTGCCGGTTGGGATCTGGGTGCTGGTGGTCCTGTTCAAGCCCGAGGTGAAGTCGATGTTCCAGTAGGGACGGGAGCGGCGGTGCCATGATGAACGAGGCGCCGCCCATGATGGATGCGAAGTCCGATTCTGAACCGACGGGCTCGGGTTGGCGGTGGTGGGGATGGGGCCTGGCGGCGGTCGCGGGTGTGGCCGTTCTGGGGGTGCTGCACTTCCACCGACCCGAGGGTCAGATCTTCTTTCCGCGATGTTCGTTCCACGCCATCACCGGGCTGCTGTGCCCGGGGTGCGGCGGGATGCGGTCGGTGCATGAACTGCTGAATGGCGACGTCATTGCGGCGGCCCGGAGCAACGGGCTGTTCGTGATTGGGTTGCCGGCGGTGCTGGCGTGGTGGGGATGGCGGAGGCGACGGGGGCTTCCGGCGGCGGTCACAACCCGTGCGATCTGGGGGTTGCTGTTGGCAGTGCTGGTGTTCACGGTGGCCCGCAATCTTCCCTGGGCCGTGTTTGATGGGTTGCGGCCTTGAGGCGTGGGCGGGGCTCGATGGGGGTGAAGCAGTCATGCTTCACTTCCTTGCCGGCCTCGTGGAACCCGGCCCTCCGAAGACAGGATGCCTCGTGGAACTCGGCCCTCCGAAGACAGGATGCCTCGTGGAATTGGGCGCTCCGAAGGCAGACGGCGCGGGGCACTTCCTTTGCCGGGAGCGGACGGATTCAGCGGCATTCAGCGGGGGTGCGGGGCCTGTCGCGCGAGGGTGCGCCAGAGGATGGCGGGGTGGTCGGTGATGATGCCGTCCACGCCCATGGAGAGGAGTTCGGCAGCCAGCGGGCCTTCGTTGATGGTGTAGATCCAGACCTTGAGGCCGCGGTCGTGGGCGTGGCGCACGGCGGCGGCATCGATCTGGCGGTTCCAGACGACGAGGCGGGCACCGAGGGCATGGATCTGATCGATCCAGTCGGCGTTGAGGAACTTCTCGGCATCGGTGAGGCGGCGTCCGTCGCGGCTGCCGGGGGGGCCGAGGGCACCGAGAATCTGGCGGGGTTCGAGTTGCCGGAAGTCGGCGAGGAACGACCAGTCGAAGGCCTGGACGACCACCTGGTTGACCCAGCCGCGATCCTGGAGGAGGCGGACGAGCGTGGCGGCGTCCCCGGCCTTTCGTTCGATCAGGGTGACGCCGCGGGTCTGGATGGCTGCCACCGCGGATTCGAGGGTGGGGAGCTTCAATCCCGGGAAGGGGGGTGTGAACCAGCTTCCCGCATCGAGCGTGGCCAGTTCCGCGGCGGTGCGGCGGGCGACGGGCAAGTCCTTCCCGCCCCAGCGGGCGATGGCGTCGGTGGTGCGATCGAGGGTGGTGTCGTGGAGGACGATGGGGACGCCGTCGGAGGAGTGGTGGTAATCGAGTTCGACCAGATCGGCGCCGGCGACGAGGGCGTACTGGAAGGCGGGCAGGGTGTTTTCGGGGGCCCAGGCGGAATAGCCGCGATGGGCGATGACGAGGGGGTGTGGCGCATGGACCAGCCGTTCAGCCGGGCTGGGAGGCTCGGAGGCGGGGAGTGCCGGCATGAGGAGGGCGGCGGCGAGGAACCCGGCGAGGGCGAACCGGGACAGCCGACGAGGGCTGGGGGTTGGGACGAGGTTCATGGCTGCACGGGCTGGACCCAGGCGACCTCGAACTCGCCTTCGCGGTAGGGGTTTTCCTTGAGCTTCGAGGAGATCACGCGGGCACGGACGTAGAGTTCCTGTCCGGTGAAGGTGTAGGACGGCGTCGTGCCTTCGACGGTGGCGAGGACGCGGCCGACGTCATCGGTGTAGCGGTGGGTGACTCGGAGGGGCGAGCCGGCGGGATTGCGGATCGGCTCGTTGGTGCGGTCGAAGTCGCGGAGGGTGCCGATGAATTCGGTGCGGTAGGTGACGCCGGGTTCGGGATCGACGGCGATCTCGAGGGTGTTTCCCCGTCGGCCGAAGGTCCGGAGGGTCACGCCGCTGCTGGCGTAGAAGTCGCCGGCTTCGAGGGCGAGGATGAGGGATTCGGGGGTGAGGAAGGGGGCACGGACCATGACCCAGCCGCGGCCCGGATTGCTCTGGGGGATGGCCCAGTCGTGGTAGTTGTGGGAGTCGTCCACGGCGAGGCCGTACATGATGGGGAGGTCGAGGACGGCGAGGCGCCAGGTGAGGACGATGTCCCATATCCGCTCCATGCTGGCGTGGGTGGCATCGCCTTCGTTCCGGACGGCGGGGTGGCCGTTGTACACTTCGAAGAACTGTTCTCCCTGGAGTTGCATCAATTCCTCGGCGGTGATGGCCCAGCCGAAGTTGGGATGATTGACGTGGGGTATCATGACCTGGCCGGTGGCCTCGCGCTGGGCGAGGACGGCATCGACGTTGCGCTGGAGGACGTCGAGGACATTGGTGCCGCCCTGGGGCGGGATGAGGTCGCGGAGGTTGGTGGCATTGAGATGGACCGGTGCGACGAGGTGGCGGTCGGTGATTTCCTCGGCGGGGATGAGGAGGAAACGGTCGGGTTCCTCGAAGCGCGTGCGGAACTCGGAGAGCGGTTTGAGGCGGACCTCGGGCATGCCGCGGTGGATGCGGCGCTCGACCCACGGCGTGCCGAAACGTTCGAGGTATTTGTCGAGGACCCGTCCCCCTCCGCGCTGGTCGGTCACGGGGAACCAGCGGGTGCCTTCGGGCACGACGTTGTGCTCGGAGAAGGCGAGGAAGTGGTAGCCCTGGCGCTTGTACCAGTCGGCGATCATTTCCGGGTAGTCATCGCCGTCGCTCCAGAGGGAATGCGTGTGGAGATTGCCCTTCCACCAGCGGGGTTCCTGGGAGTCGGCGGCGTGCAGGTGGGCGGGACCCAGGGTGAGGGCGGCGGCGAGCGCGGTGAGCGCCGCGAGGAGCGGGCGGTGGAGCGGTGTGGGATGCATGAGCCGGGAAGGGGGGCGGTCGGGGGAGGTGTCGGAGGGTTACTGGGCGCCGCGGACGCGGAGTTTCACGCCGTAGATCGACTTGCCGGCGGTGATGAAGAGGAGATCGCGGTCGGGACCGGCGAAGGTGACGTTGGCGGTCCAGGGTTCGGGCACGGTGATGCGTTCGCGTTCGCGTCCGTCGCGATCGAAGACGGTGACGCCCCGGCCGGTGAGGTAGAGGTTGCCCTCGGCGTCGAGGGTCATGCCGTCGGAGCCGAGTTCGCAGAAGAGGCGTTTGTCGGCGAGGGAACCGTCGGGGCGGATGGTGTAGGCGTAGGTGCGGGCGGCGCGGATGTCGGCGACGTAGAGGGTGGTGCCGTCGGGGGTGCCGATGATGCCGTTGGGCTGGACGAGGTCGGTGGCGACGGGTTTCACGGCGCGGCGGTCGGCGCTCATGAAGTACACGTGCTGGCCGGTCTGCTGCATGGCCGGGTCGCGGTCCCAGTAGGACCGGCGGTAAAGGGGGTCGGTGAAGTAGAGGCCGCCATCGGGACGGATCCAGAGGTCATTGGGGCCATTGAGGCGTTTGCCGGCGTAGTCTTCGAGCAGGACGGTGACCGTCTTGTCGGGGGCGATGGACCAGAGCTGGTTTTTTTCGTCGGCGCAGGCGAGGAGGTTGCCGTCGCGGTCGAAATACATGCCGTTGGCGCGGCCGGAGGGTTTGAGCCAGTCGAGGGTGGAACCGTCGGCGGCGATCCATTTCACGATGCGATCGTTGGGCTGGTCGGTGAAGAAGACGTTGCCGTGGCGGTCGGTGGCGGGGCCTTCGGTGAACTCGTAGCCGGTGGCGAGGCGTTCGAGGCGGGCGCCCGGGGCGAGGAGGGATTCGGCGGCGCGGAGCGGGACGGCGGCGGCGGCGGCGGCAAGGAAGAGGGCGATGGTTTTCATGGCGGTCGAGTGCGGACATTCCGGGTGCGGAACGGGGTGGACGTCAACAGGGGAGTGCCGCGGGGGTGGAAACGATTCGGGAACAATGGCGCTTGCGGGGGGTTTCGGTCCTTCGGCATCAATGGGCCCGCATGAGCACCGGTATTGCGGCCATCAACGAGGAGGTCCAGCAGGCAGCCGCCTTCGTGCGCCCGCTGTTCACCGAGATCAACAAGGTGATCGTGGGGCAGAAGTACCTGGTGGAGCGGCTGGTGATCGGGCTGCTGGCGAACGGGCATGTGTTGCTGGAGGGCGTGCCGGGGCTGGCCAAGACGCTTTCGGTGAAGTCGCTGGCGTCGGCGTTGAACGTGCGGTTTTCCCGGCTGCAGTTCACGCCGGACATGCTGCCGGCGGACGTGATCGGGACGCAGGTGTACAACCCGCAGTCGGGGGCGTTCAGCACGCGGAAGGGGCCGATCTTCGCCAACCTGGTGCTGGCCGATGAGATCAACCGGGCGCCGGCCAAGGTGCAGAGCGCGCTGCTGGAGGCGATGCAGGAGAAGCAGGTCACCATCGGGGAGGTGTCGTTTCCGCTGGAGGAGCCGTTCCTGGTCCTGGCCACGCAGAACCCGATCGAGCAGGAGGGCACCTATCCGCTGCCCGAGGCGCAGGTGGACCGGTTCATGTTGAAGTTGAAGATCGGGTATCCGAGCCGGGAGGAGGAACGGCAGATCCTCGACCTGATGGCCCACACGGTGAATCTGCCGGCGGTGCAGGCGGTGGTGGACGCCTCGTCGATTCTGCAGGCGCGGCGGGTGATCAACGAGGTGTACATCGACGAGAAGGTGAAGGATTACATCGTGGACCTGGTCTGCGCCACGCGGACGCCGGAGGCATACAAGATCGACGTGAAGGACTTCATCCAGCTCGGCGCCTCGCCCCGCGCCACCATTGCCCTGGCGCTGGCGGCCAAGGCGTATGCCTTTCTGCACGGGCGGGGGTATGTCACGCCGCAGGACGTCAAGAGCATCGGTCTGGATGTGCTGCGCCACCGGGTGGCCATCACCTACGAGGCGGAGGCCGAGGACAAGACCAGCGAGACGGTGATCCAGAAGATCTTCGACGAAATGCCGGTGCCGTGACCGGGCCGGGGTTTGAGGGAAGGGTTGATCGCAGCCTGCCGCCGCCATGATTCCGCGCGAGATACTGAGGAAGATCCGGCAGATCGAGATCCGCACCAAGCGGCTGGTCTCGGAGTCGGCGGCCGGGCAGTACCATTCCGCGTTCAAGGGGCAGGGCATGGATTTCGACGAGGTGCGGGAGTACCAGCCGGGGGACGACGTGCGGGCCATCGACTGGAACGTCACCGCGCGGATGAACCATCCGTTCATCAAGAAGTTCGTCGAGGAACGGGAGCTGACGGTCGTGCTGGTGGTGGACGTGAGCGGGTCGGGGTTGTTCGGGTCGTCGGACTACACCAAACGGGAACTTGCGGCGGAGCTGGCGTCGGTGCTGGCCTTCTCGGCGATCCGCAACAACGACAAGGTGGGGCTGCTGTTGTTCAGCGAGGAGGTCGAGGCCTTCATTCCGCCGCGGAAGGGGCGGCGCCATGTGTTGCGGGTGATCCGGGAGATCCTGTTCTTCGAGCCGCGCCACCGGGGCACCGACATCCAGGCGGCCCTGGACTTTGTGCAGCGGGTGGTGACGCGGCGCGCCGTCGTGGTGTTGATCTCGGACTTTCTCGGGCAGACGCGCACGGCGCAGCGGGACATTGCGGGGCATCTTCGGCGCGGGGTCGTGTTCAGCGCCACGCTCGGGCAGGTGCCGCTTTCGTCGCTGCGCCAGGCGCGGCGGCGGCATGACGTGGTCGCGGTGCAGGTTGTGGATCGATTCGAACTGGAGCTGCCCCCGCTGGGCCGGATGATCCTGAAGGATGCGGAGACCGGGGAGGTGGTGGAGATCGACACCGGCCACCGGCTGCGGCGGGAGGGGTTCACGGAGCGGCAGCGTCGCGGGCAACGGGAGCTGGAGAAGCTGTTCCGGTCGGCGGCGATCGACTTCATCCAACTGCGAACCGACCAGCCTTATGCCCGGGCGCTGGCGCGGTTCTTCGAGACCCGCGAGAAGCGCCGCCTCCGCGGTTGAGCTGCGTTGCCATGGCCAGTCCCGCGTCCCCGCCACCGCCTGCGCCCGACAGTCCGTCCCTTGCCGACGGCCTGCGGGACATTGCGGGCCCGGTGCCGGTGGGGTCGGTGTGGGATTGGATCCTGTGGGGGTTGGTGACGGCCCTGCTGCTCGGGGCCGTGGCGGCGGCCCTGTATCTGTGGTGGCGGGCCCGGCAACGCCGGCTGAACCGGAAGGAGCCGGAACCGCCGCCGTTGCCGGCGCATGTGCGGGCCCGGCAGGCGCTCGATCGGGCCCTTGCCCTGCTGTCCGACCCCGACCGTTTCTGCACCGAGGTATCGCGGATCCTGCGGGGGTACCTGGAGGAGCGGTTCGGGTGGAATGCGCCGGACCGGACCACCGAGGAGTTTCTGGCGGAGATGGGCGGGGCGGCGGAGTTGCCGGAATCGCATCGGGAACTGCTGGCGGATTTTCTGACCCGGTGTGATCTGGTGAAGTTCGCGCGGCACGATCCGACGGAGGGCGAGTTGCGGGGATTGCATTCGGCGGCGATCCGGTTGGTGGAGGACACGGTGCCGCCACCGCCTCCGGTGGGCGGGGTGCCGGCGGAACTGGCGAGGTTGAAGGCATGAGTTTCGCGCATCCATGGTGGTTGCTGCTGCTGCTGGGGCTGCCCTGGCTGGCATGGTACCGGCGTCGGCGGGCGCGGGACGCGGCCTTCCTCTATTCCTCGGTGCAACTGGTGCAGGGGGTGGCGTCGCTGCGTCAGTCCTATGCCGCCCTGGTGTTGCGACGGCTCCGGTGGCTGGCCCTGGCGCTGCTGATCGTGGCCCTGGCGCGTCCCCGGGTGGGGGAGGGGGAGGTCACGGTGACGGCCAGCGGGATCGACATCGTGGTGGCGCTGGACCTTTCGATGAGCATGGCGGCGGAGGATTTTCAACTGGGCGGACAGCGGGCCAACCGGGTGGCGGTGGCCAAGGACGTGCTCGAGCGGTTCGTGGCGCGGCGCCCCAACGATCGGATCGGGCTGGTGGCCTTTGCGGGGCGGGCCTATGTCGCGGCGCCGTTGACGCTGGACCATCGGTTTCTCCGGGAACGGATCGAGCAATTGAGGCTTGGCATCGTCGAGGATGGCACGGCGATCGGCTCGGCGATTGCGGCCTCGCTGAACCGCCTGCGGGACGTGCCGTCCCGGAGCCGCGTGGTGATCCTGATGACCGACGGGCAGAACAACGCCGGGAAGATCCCGCCGCTGACCGCCGCGCAGGCGGCCGAAGCCCTGGGCGTGCGGGTGTACACGATCGGGGTGGGGACGCGGGGGGTGGCGCCGTTTCCGCAGACGGACGTGTTCGGGCAGACGCGTTATGTGCCGATGAACGTGGACATCGACGAGGAACTCCTGGAGAGGATTGCGGAGAGCACGGGTGGAAAATACTTTCGGGCGGTCAGCACGGACACCTTGCGCGCGATTTACGATGAGATTGACCGGCTGGAAAAGACCGAGACCGAGGTGCGACGATATCAGCGGTTCCACGAGGTTTTCGGGTGGTTTGCCGTGCCCGGGCTGATCCTGCTGCTGATGGAACTGGTATTGGGACACACGATCTGGCGGAAGCTGCCATGACCTTTGCGCATCCCAGGCTGTTGTGGGTTCTGCTGATCGGGCTGCCGGCGGTGGCGGTGTTCCTGTGGTGGTCGTGGCGGGAGCGGCGCCGCCTGATCGGGCTGTTCGTCCCGCAGCGGCTGCAGGATGCGCTGACCATCGGGTTGTCGCCGCGGCGGGCGCGGGTGCGGGGGCTGCTGCTGGTGTTGGGGCTGGGGGCGTTGGTGGTGGCCCTGGCGCGGCCCCGCTACGGTGTGGGCACTGTCGAAGTCACGCAGCGCGGACTGGACATCCTGGTGGCCGTGGACACGTCGAGGAGCATGCTGGCGGAGGATGCGGGACCGGGTTTGTCCCGGCTGCGGAGGGCGAAGCTGGCGGCGTTGGATCTGGGGCGGTTGGCGCGGACGGACCGGGTCGGGTTGATCGCCTTTGCCGGGACGGCGTTTCTCCAGTGCCCGCTGACCATTGACGACGAGGCGTTCCGGCAGAGCGTGGAATTGCTCGACACCGAGATCATCCAGCAGGGGGGCACGTCGCTGGCGGCGGCGATCCGTACCGCCATGGAGGCGTTCCGGTCGCAGCCCGAGGGCATCCGGGTTCTGGTTTTGATCACGGACGGCGAAGATCACGAAGCCGGCGCGGTGGAGGCGGCCCGGGAGGCGGCGTCCCAGGGGGTGCGGATCTTTACGGTGGGTGTGGGGACGAGCCGGGGAGAGATCATCCGGTTGCTGGCGCCCGACGGGACGGAGACGTATTTGAAGGATGCCGAGGGACATGTGGTGAAGTCGTCGTTGAACGAGCCGTTGCTGCGGGAGCTGGCGGTGGCCACGGGGGGGCTCTACATGCCGTTGCAGGGGCCGCGGGCGATGGCGGAGCTGTTCACGCGGGGGCTCGAACCGTTGCCGCGGGTGGAGATGGCGACACGTTCGATTGAGGAGTTTGAGGAACGGTTTCAGTGGCCGCTGGTGCTGGCGCTGGTGCTGCTGGCGATCGAGGCGGTCCTGCCCGAGCGGCGCGGCCGGTCCGGGACCGTCCGTCCGGTCCGGCAGTCGCATCCGTCGCTGGCCCAGGTTGCCGGGACGTGGATTGTGCTGCTGCTGCCACTGGCCGCGATCGGGTCGCCACGGTCGGCCATGAGGGACTTCCGGGAAGGCCGTTTTCGGGAGGCGGAGAGTGAGTTTGATCGATTGGCCAGGGAACGGCCCGACGATGCACGGCTGCGATTCAATGCCGGGGCGGCGGCCTACCGGGCCGAGGACTATGAACGGGCCATGAGCCATTTTGCGGAGACGCTGCGGACGTCGGACCTGGAGTTGCAGCGGCGGGCGTTTTACAACCTTGGGAACACGCAGTTTTCACGGGGCGAACGGATTTCCGAGGCGGAACAGCGTCAGCGGCTCTGGCGGGAGGCCATCCGCAATTTCGAGGCGGCGTTGAAGCTGGCCCCGGAGGCCGAGGACGCACGCCATAATCTGGATTACGTCCGGCAACGACTGGAGGAACTCGAACAGGAACAGCAGCAGTCCCAGCCGCAGCCGCAGCCGCAGCCGCAGCCGCAGCCGCAGCCGCAGTCGGAACGGTCCGACGAGTCCGGGGAACCGGAGCGTTCCCCTGCGGAGGCGCCCGAGGAACCCGACCAAGGCGATTCGCAGGAGGAACGGTCGCGTCCGGAGGAGAGTCCCGGCGTTTCCTCCAAGGCCGATTCCGAGTCGGAAGGCGGGGCTGACCCGGGTCAGGCTGGGGAATCGGCTCCCGAGGACGGCGAGGGGGAGCAGGGCGAATCGTCCGCGGACGGCTCCAGCCCCACGGATCGGGGGGAGCCCGAGGCCACGGATCGGATGACTCCGGAGCAGGCCATGCGGGTGCTGGACGCAGCGCGGGGGGAGGAGCAGCCCATGCCGCAGGAACGACGTCGGAGCCGGGAACGCATCTGGAAGGACTGGTGACGTGACGCAACGATCTTCGCGAACCTGCCGCCTGCCGGGGGCCTCGTCGGACGGGGTTCGGAAGGGTGGCTTTTCGAGGTTCGGGCGGGTTTGGGCGGTACTGTCCGGGATGATGGTCCTGTGGATGACGGCTCCGGCGTGGGCGGCCGGCCTGACCGCCACGTTGGATCGGGAAGTGCTGGGAATGGGGGACAGCGCCATGCTGAAGGTGGTGGTCGAAGGGGGTGGCGGGAGCGAATCGCCGCGGATCCCGACGGTGGCGGGGATCCGGGTCACACCGGCGGGCCGGGCGACGCGGTTCGAGATGGTCAATCGACGGCAGCGGGTGTTCGTGGAGCTGTCCTACCTGGTGACGGCCACCCGGGTTGGCCGGTATTCGATCGGACCGATCACGGTGAACGTGGGCGGGCAGACCTTGCAGGCAGAGGCACTGGACCTGAACGTCGTGGCAGCGGGGGATCCGGCCGCCAACACGGGCGACGGGATGGACCAGGCGGCGTTTCTGGAGCTGCGTGTGCCGGAGCGGGATGTGTACGTGGGCGAGCCATGGGTGGCCGAGGTATGGCTGTACGCGCTGGGCGGGCGCCTGCTGCAGGCGCCGCAGTTGCAGGAGGAAGGGTTCCTGCTGGGCAAACTGCAGGACGGAGGGCAGGAACCCAACATCCGGACCAATAACCGGCTCTACATGCGGGCCAGGTTCCTCCAGCCCCTCACGGCGGCACGTGCGGGGGATCTGCCGGTTCAAGCGGCGAATTGCATCATCGAGATCCCGGTGTCGCGTCGCTCCGGGCTGTCGGACTTGTTCGACGACACCTTCTTCGGACTGCGCGAGAATCGCCGCTTCAGCCTGTCGTCGCCGTCCCGCACGGTGCGGGTACGGTCGCTCCCGGTCGACGGCGTTCCGGAGGGATTCCAGGGAGCGGTGGGCGACTTCGAGGTCGCTCTCAGCGCCTCGCCCACCAACCTGACGGCCGGCGATCCGATCACGGTGCGTGTCGAAGTGCGCGGCCGCGGCAATTTCGATGCGGTCCAGCTTTCCGAGCAACCCGGATGGCGTGGGTTTCGGGTGTACCCACCCACGGCGAACTTCGTCACCCAGGATTCCCTGGGTCTGTCCGGCACCAAGCGATTCGAGCAGGTCATCACGCCGGAGGCCGCCGGGTTGGCGGAAATACCGCCCTTGGTGTTCAGCTACTTTTCGCCCTCGGCAGGGGCCTACCGGACGGTGCGGACGGCGCCACTGCCGATCCGCGTGGAACCGGGCACGGGAACCCCGGCGCTGGCGGCTTCGGCGATCGGCGGGGGGGCGACCGGCACGTCCGCGCCCGAGTTGCCGCCTCTGCGGCCGCACCTGGGAACCGGACCGGGAATGGCGGTGGCGTGGGCAGCGCGCCCGTGGTTTCTCGGGTTGGCCGTCCTGCCATGGGGGATATGGCTTGGGGCATGGGTGGCGACGCGCTACCGGGAGCGGGCGGGGGCCGACATCGAGGGGCGGCGTCGGAGGCAGTTGGAGCGGCGCATCGAGGCCGGTTCGGTGGCACTGGGGCAATGGGCGGACGCAGGGGATTCAGAGGCCTTTTTTGCCGGGCTTTTTCGGCTGCTCCAGGACATGGTCGGCGCGCGGGTGGGGTTGCCACCGGCATCGATCACCGAGGGGGACGTGGAAGGGTTGCTGTCGGCCCGAGGGGTGGATCGGGAGACCATCGAGGGGTTGCAGCGGCTTTTTCAGGCCTGCAATCAGGCACGTTACGCCCGAACCGGCGGCTGGGTGGATCTGCAGGGGCTGCGAGGCGAGGTTGACCGGGTGCGGGCCATGCTTCGGCAGCCTGGCGATTCCCGTCGAGAAACGCATTGACAGTTTTTCGCCGGATCCGTAACAAGTCCCTTCCAAGCTGGGCCGCAGCGCTACGGACAACACAGCCCGAGCCAAAAGTTGGGACGGGCTGAGTGTCTTTTCGTCGTCTCGCGGGGTCAGCATGGAACGTGGAACGAGCGCCCATGTAGCTCAGTTGGTAGAGCACGTCCTTGGTAAGGACGAGGTCACCGGTTCAAGCCCGGTCATGGGCTCCAAGCCTCGGATTTGATTTAGTCAACGCACGCGAGAAACGAACGACCGCAAGTAGGAGTCAGGCAATGGCAAAGGAAAACTTCCAACGGACGAAACCGCACGTGAACGTCGGCACGATCGGGCATGTCGATCACGGCAAGTCCACCCTCACCGCCGCGATCGTAGAGGTTCAGGCCCGCAAGGGATTGGCCCAGCGCATCTCGTATGCGGACATCACCAAGGGCGGCACGGTGCGCGACGAAACCAAGACGGTCACCATCGCGGTGTCCCATGTGGAGTATCAGAGCGATCAGCGCCATTACGCCCACGTGGATTGCCCGGGGCATGCGGACTACATCAAGAACATGATCACCGGGGCGGCCCAGATGGACGGCGCCATTCTGGTGGTCAGCGCGGCGGACGGACCGATGCCGCAGACCCGCGAGCACATCCTGCTGGCCCGTCAGGTCGGTGTGCCGGCGATCGTGGTGTTCCTGAACAAGATTGACCTGGTGGACGATCCTGAGCTCCTCGACCTGGTCGAGATGGAGATCCGCGACCTGCTCTCCAAGTACCAGTTCCCGGGGGACACCACCCCGGTGGTGCGGGGCAGTGCGACGGCGGCCATGGCGGGCAAGCCGGAAGGCGAGAAGGCGATCGCGGATCTGCTGGGCGCGATCGATTCGTTCGTCCCGCTGCCGACCCGTGAGGTGGACAAGCCGTTCCTGATGTGCATTGAAGACGTGTTCAACATTGAGGGACGCGGCACCGTCGTCACGGGCCGGGTGGAGCGCGGCATCCTGAACCGGATGGACGACGTCGAGATCGTCGGATTGCGCGACACGCGCAAGACGGTGGCCACCGACATCGAGATGTTCCGCAAGCTGCTCGACAAGGCCGAGGCGGGCGACAACGTCGGGGTCCTGTTGCGCGGCACCAAGAAGGACGACGTCGAGCGCGGAATGGTGTTGGCAAAGCCGGGAACCATCAAGCCGCACACCAAGTTCAAGGCCGAGGTGTACGTGCTGTCGAAGGAGGAAGGCGGCCGGCACACGCCGTTCTTCACCAACTATCGTCCCCAGTTCTATTTCCGGACGTCGGACGTGACCGGGACGGTGGCTCTGCCGCAGGGGGTGGAGATGGTCATGCCGGGCGACAACGTCTCGGTTGAGATTTCGCTGATCGCCCCGGTGGCGATGGAGCGCGGGCAGCGGTTCGCCATCCGCGAGGGTGGGCGAACGATCGGTGCCGGACGCATTACGGAAGTGTTGAACGACTAACGAGAACGGGGTTCCCCCGCCGGGGGAACCCCGCCTCCCTCCCCGGTTGGGGCTTGCCAAGGCAGGTCCCATCGGTTTTGGATCGGTGACTGTCGCATCGCAGGGCGTTAGCTCAATTGGTAGAGTAGCGGTCTCCAAAACCGTTGGTTGGGGGTTCGAGTCCCTCACGCCCTGCCAGCGACCGGTCAAGTGGAGGGGTGGCAGAGTGGTCGAATGCGACGGTCTTGAAAACCGTAGTGCGGGAAACTGCACCGGGGGTTCGAATCCCTCCCCCTCCGCCACAATCCAGCTTTAATCCATGACAAGTTTCATCGTATGGTCCGTGATCGTGGCGGTCGCCTTCGCGATCGCCTGGCGATTCGGTTGGTTCGCCCGCATTACCAAGTTCGTCCAGGAGACGCGCGAGGAATTGCGGAAATGCACGTGGCCGAACCGGGAGGAACTGTGGGGTTCGACCGTGCTGGTCATGGTGGCCACCGCCATGCTGGCCGTCTTCACCGTGGTGGTGGATATGGTGCTTACCTGGGTGGTGAGCAGTATTGTCTGATCGACCCTTTTCTCCCCCTTCCATGCGCCACCGCTGGTTCGTCCTCCACACACTGTCCGGGCAGGAGCAGAAGGTTAAGGACAATATCGAGAAGCGCGCCCGGGCGGAGGAGATGTCCGAGTACATCTCGGAAGTGCTCGTCCCGATGGAAAAGGTGGCGGAGGTGCGTAACGGGAAGAAGACCGTCACGTCACGGAAGCTGCATCCCGGGTACGTGTACATCCAGATGGCCCTGGTGGACGAAGAGCACCGGCTGCTGGACCGGCCCTGGTATTTCATCCGGGAGACGCCGGGGATCATCGGGTTCGTGGGGGGGGAGCGGCCGGTGGAAGTGGGTGAGGACGAGATGGCGGCGATCAAGGTGCAGATCGCGGAGTCGGAGGATGCCGAGCGCCCGAAGGTGAGCTTCACGGTGGGCGAGACGGTCAAGATCAACGACGGTCCGTTCCTCAACTTCAACGGGGTGATCGAGGAGATCGACAACGACAAGGGCAAGCTGAAGATCTCGGTGAACGTGTTCGGCCGGAACACCCCGGTGGAACTCGAGTATTGGAAGGTGGAGAAGGCTTAATCCGTTACGCACATGGCAAAGAAGGTTACTGCGAGCATCAAACTGCAGATTCCCGGCGGGCAGGCGAATCCGGCGCCGCCCGTGGGTCCCGCGCTCGGTCAGCACGGGGTCAACATCATGGCTTTCTGCAAGGAGTTCAACGCGCGCACCAAGGACTCGGGCGGCATGGTGGTGCCGGTGGTCATCACCGTTTACCAGGACAAGTCGTTCACCTTTATCACCAAGTCCCCGCCCGCCGCGGCCCTGCTCAAGCAGGCGGCAGGGATCGCATCGGGAGCCAAGGCACCCAACAAGGACAAGGTTGGCAAGGTGACCCGGAAACAGATTCTTGAGATCATCAAGACCAAGAAGGACGACCTCAATGCCTCGTCGGAGGATGCCGCGATCCGGGTGATTGCCGGCACTGCCCGAAGCATGGGCATCGAGGTGGTCGATTAACCCCAGCGGCGGGAGGGTCTTCCAGGCCCGGTTGCACCGCCAATTCCCATGCCCAGCAAACGCTATCGAAAAGCCCTCGCCCTGGTCGATGCCGGCAAGTCCTACCCGCTCAAGGCAGCGGTGGAACTGCTTGCCAAGATGCCCAGAGCCAAGTTCAACGAAACCCTGGACCTCGCCTTCCGGCTCGGGGTCGATCCCCGGCAGTCCGACCAGATGGTGCGCGGAACCGTCCCCCTGCCGCACGGCAGCGGCAAGACGGTCCGGGTCCTGGTCTTCGCCAAGCCCGGTGCCGCGGCGGATGCCGCCCGCCAGGCGGGTGCGGAGTTCGTCGGGTTCGACGACATGATCAAGAAGTGCACGGACGGGTGGACGGACTTCGACATCGCGGTGGCCACGCCGGAGGCGATGGTGGAAGTCAGGAAACTTGGCAAGGTGCTCGGGCCGCGCGGGCTCATGCCCAATCCGAAGACGGGGACGGTGACCGATGACACGGCCAAGGCGGTGCGGGAGTTCAAGGCGGGCCGGGTTGAGTTCAAGGTGGACAAAACGGCCAATCTCCACGTGGCCATTGGCAAGGTCTCATTCACCCCGGAGCAGATCGAGGAGAATGCCCGGGCCGTGTTTGAGGCGGTGCTCAAGGCCAAACCAGGTTCCGCCAAGGGTATCTTCATTCGCAATTGCGCGCTCAGCTCGACCATGGGTCCGGCCATCCGGATCGACGCCCGCGACATCGCCCACTAACGCCCCCTCCCCATGCGCGAAGAAAAGAAGTCCATCAGCGCGGAGTATCTGGAGCGACTCAACAAGTCGCCGTACTTCATCGTCACCGACTACACCGGTCTCCAGGTGCACCATTTCAGCGAGTTGCGGAAGCGGCTGAACAAGGCGCACGCCGAGATCCACGTCGTCAAGAACAACATCTTCAAGATCGCCACCCGGGAGGCCGGCATTGCGGATCTTGGGGCGACTCTCGCCGGGCCCATTGCGGTGGTCACCGGATCCCAGGAGATCTCGACGGCGGCCAAGGTCATCAAGACGTTTGCCTCGGAGTTCGATCGTCCGAAGGTCCGGTTCGGTTTCCTGGACAACCGCCACTTGAGCGCCGCCGACGTGGGGGCCATGGCGGACCTGCCGTCCCTGGAGGTTCTCCGGGCCAGGTTGCTGGGGCTGTTCCAGGCCCCCGCCGGGCAGCTGGTCCGCCTGTTGAACGAGCCCGCGGCACAGCTCGCGCGGGTGCTCCAGGCCAAGGCCGACCGCGACGGGAAGGGCGGCGCCTGATCCTCGATCCACACTTTCGCCCCGGCAGCGGCGGTCCGTTGCCGGGGCACAACACCAACCCTGAAGAGTCCCTCGTCGGCGGGCAGGCTTGCCCGCTGAAATCCGCAGCGGCCGCGGCGGGCGACGAAACTGAACGAAGCAGACCATGGCAGACATCAACGCAATCGCATCGGAACTCGGAAAACTGACCATCCTGGAGGTGGCCGAGTTGGTTAAGAAACTGGAAGCCGACTGGGGGGTGAGCGCCGCCGCACCGGTGGCCATCGCCGCCGCAGTTCCTGGCGCCGGGGCCGCCGCTCCTGCCGCCGCGGAGGCCAAGACCGAGTTCGACGTCGTTCTCGTGTCCTTCCCGGCCGACAAGAAGATCGCCATCATCAAGGTGGTGCGCGAGATCAAGGCGGGGCTCGGCCTGGCCGAGGCCAAGAAGCTGGTCGAAGAGGCTCCCAAGCCCGTGCTGGAAGCGGCGAATCAAGCCGACGCCGACGCCGCCAAGAAGAAGCTCGAGGAAGCTGGCGCGAAGGTGGAAATCAAGTAGAATCGCGATCCGCAACCGGGGTGGTTCGCCACCCCGGTTGCATAACTTATTCCAACGACGATCAACCAGCCCACTGTGTCCGATGGCCGTCCCGGGCGGAGGGACGCAGGGGGCTCAAAACCAATCGAGCGGGAAGCCGGCGCCGGCCGGGCTCCTGCTTTTTTATTCTCCGCCCAAACACCCAACCCTGGCCGGCCGACGATCAAGCCCTAAGCCCCCATCACCATGCCACAGCGCGCGACGGAACGGACGAACTTCGGCAGGATCCGCGAGGTCATCGCCCCGCCCAATCTGATTGAGTTGCAGGTCAATTCCTACGAGGAATTCCTTCAACGGGACCTCGCGCCCTCCCGGCGCAAGAATACCGGGCTGCAGGCCGTCTTTACCGAGGTCTTCCCCATCGAGAGCTACGACGGCAAGGTCGTACTGAAATTCCACAGTTACGAGATTGGCGATCCGAAGATCGACTGGCTCGAGTGCATCCGGGAGGGCCTTACCTATGGGGCGCCCCTTCATGTGACCTTCCACCTCGAGGAGGAGGCGGGGACCAAGGAGGAAAAGGTGTTCATGGGCGAACTGCCCCTGATGACCCCCCAGGGCACGTTCGTCATCAACGGCGCCGAACGCGTCATCGTCAGCCAGCTCCATCGCTCCCCCGGTCTGGCCTTCGAAGCGACCCAGCATGCCAACGGCAAGATGCTGCACGGATTTCGTATCATCCCCGATCGGGGCTCGTGGTACGAGGCCCAGTTCGACACCAGCGATCTCCTCTACGTCTATCTCGACCGCAAGAAACGCCGCCGCAAATTTCTGGTCACCACGTTCTTCCGGGCGCTTGCCTTTCTCGATGACCGCGAGAAGGGGGAGGACAAGGACAAGCTCCGCGGCACGGACATCGAGGTGCTGCGCCACTTCTACGACATCGAGGAGCTGACCATCAAGCAGGCGGAGGCCCTGGAGGACATCCAGAACAAGGTCCTCATCGAGGATGCCATGGATCTCGACAAGGGGATCGTCGTGGCCCGTGCCTTCGAGCCGCTCTCCAAGGTGGTCGTCCGGCAGATCGCGGAACTGGGCATCAACAAGATCCGCGTGGTGGATACCACCGTGGATGACGCGATCGTCATCAAGTGCCTCAAGAAGGATCCCACCCGCAATGAGGACGAGGCCCTCAAGGACATCTACCGGCGGCTGCGTCCCGGCGATCCCCCGACGGCGGCCAATGCTCGGGCCCTGATCAAGCGGCTGTTCTTCGATCCGAAACGGTACGACCTGGGCCGGGTGGGACGGTACAAGATCAACCAGAAGCTGGGCCTTCCCGACAAGCAGGACTCCAGGATTCTCACCAAGCAGGATCTCATCTCGGCGACCCGGTATCTCCTGATGCTCAAGCGGGGCGAGGGAAGCCTGGACGACATCGATCATCTCGGCAGCCGCCGGGTGCGGACCGTGGGAGAATTGCTGGCCAATCAGTGCCGGGTCGGCCTTGCCCGGACCGAGCGTCTGGTGAAGGAGCGGATGACGCTGTTCGACCAGAGCATGGACACGATGACGCCCCAGAAGCTCATCAATCCCAAGGCGTTGTCCGCGGTGATCCGTGACTTCTTCGGCCGTTCGCAGCTCAGCCAGTTCATGGACCAGATCAACCCGCTGGCTGAACTGACGCACAAGCGCCGGTTGTCGGCCCTCGGGCCCGGGGGACTTTCCCGCGACCGCGCCGGCTTCGAGGTGCGCGACGTCCATCCGTCCCACTACGGCCGGATCTGTCCCGTCGAAACACCGGAAGGTCCGAACATCGGGCTCATCGCCTCCCTGGCGACCTTCGCCCGGATCAACGACTTCGGGTTCATCGAAACCCCTTACCGGAAGGTCGAGAACGGCCGGGTCACCACCCACATGGAGTATCTCACGGCCGACCGCGATGAGAACTACGTCATCGCCCAGGCCAACGCCCTGATCGACGACAAGGGGAACTTCCTCACCGAGCGCGTCACCTGCCGCCGCAAGGGCGATTTCATCGATGCCGAGCCCAAGCAGGTGAACTACATGGATGTGTCGCCCAAGCAGCTGGTCTCGGTGGCGGCGTCGCTGATTCCATTCCTCGAACACGACGACGCCAACCGCGCGCTGATGGGTTCGAACATGCAGCGGCAGGCGGTGCCGCTGCTCCTGACCGAGGCGCCCTTCGTGGCAACCGGTCTCGAGGAGCGTGTGGCCCGCGACTCCCGGGCGGTGCTGGTGGCCGAGGAGGGCGGAAAAGTCGCGTCCGTCACCGGGAATCAGATCGTCATCACCGCGGACGGGCGGATGCCCGAGGGCAAGAAGCGGCTCAAGAACGACCCGGGCAACGGCGTGTTCGTGTATCCGATCCGCAAGTTCATGCGGTCCAACGCGGCCACCTGCATCAATCAGAAAACCCTGGTCGCCAAGGGAGATGCCGTGAAGAAGGGACAGGTCATCGCCGACGGGCCCTGCACCTCCGAGGGCGATCTCGCCCTGGGCCGCAATGTCCTCGTCGCGTTCATGCCGTGGAACGGCTACAACTTCGAGGACGCCATCCTCATCAGTGAGCGCATCGTCAAGGACGACGTCTTCACCAGCATCCACATCGACGAGTTCGAAGTGGGCGCCCGCGACACCAAGCTCGGGCCGGAGGAAATCACCCGGGACATCCCCAATCTCGGCGAGGAAGCCCTCAAGAACCTCGGGCCCGACGGCGTCATCCGGGTCGGTGCGGAAGTCAAGCCGGGCGACATCCTGGTCGGCAAGATCACCCCGAAGTCCGAGACCGAACTGGCCCCCGAGGAGCGACTGCTCCGGGCCATCTTCGGCGAGAAGGCCGCGGATGTGAAGGACACCTCCCTCAAGGTGCCGTCCGGCACCTACGGGATCGTCATGGACGTCAAGGTCTCCTCGAAGAAGGAGAGCGAAAAGGGAGCCGTGGTCACCGCGGCGCCGAAGGCCATGGACGGCGACTCGCGGAAGGCGGCCAAGCAGGTTCAGGACGATCACAAGTCCAAGACCGAGGAGTTGCGGGAGCAACTGACGGAGGCGCTCTCCAACATCCTGCTCGGCGAGAAGATCCCGCTGGACGTGGTGAACAGCGAGACCGGGGAGATCATCATCCCGGCCAACCGGAAGATCACCAAGACGCTGCTGCGCAAGCTCGCGCAGGTGTACGACCGCATCGAGATCGATCCCTCGCCGATCCGCAACAAGATCAACGAGATCATCGGGCAGTTTAAGAAGAAGTTCGACGACCTGCAGATGCAGCACGACGAGGAGATGGAGCGCCTGGAGTCGGGTGACGACGTCGATCCGGGCATCATCAAGCAGGTGAAGGTCTATATCGCCTCCAAGCGCAAGCTCTCGGTGGGGGACAAGATGGCGGGACGCCACGGGAACAAGGGTGTGGTGGCCAAGATCGTTCCCGAGGAGGACATGCCGTTCCTCGCGGATGGAACCCCGGTGGACATCGTCCTGAACCCGCTCGGCGTGCCGTCCCGCATGAACGTGGGCCAGCTCCTCGAGACCCATCTGGGCTGGGCGGCAATGGTCCTGGGGATGAAGTTTGCCACGCCGGTGTTCGACGGCATCAAGGAGACGGAGATCCGCGAGCATCTCCGGCGCGCGGCCGCCAAGCTGAAGACCGACCACGGGGAGCCGCTGGTCACCGAGGCGGGCAAGACGACGCTGTACGACGGCCGGACGGGCGAGTCGTTCGATCAGGAGGTGGTGGTCGGCTTCATTTACATGATGAAGCTGGGCCATCTCGTGGCGGACAAGATCCACGCCCGCGCGGTGGGACCGTACTCTCTGGTGACGCAGCAGCCGTTGGGCGGCAAGGCCCAGTACGGCGGGCAGCGTTTCGGGGAGATGGAGGTGTGGGCCATGGAGGCCTATGGGGCGGCCTACACCCTGCAGGAGCTTCTCACCGTGAAGTCCGACGACGTCCAGGGCCGCACCCGGATCTACGAGAGCATCGTCAAGGGCGACAATGCGCTCGAAGCCGGCGTGCCCGAGTCGTTCAACGTCCTCGTCAAGGAAATGCAGTCCCTGGGACTCGATGTCCGCGTCGGTTACACCGGCCCGGTGGATCAGACCGTGCCGGGCGCGCCCCTCGCCTTCACCGGCCTCGCCTCGTAACTCAACCGCTCCACCCCGCCCCGTGAATTCTATGCTCACCAATGCCAAGGACACCGCCCGCGAGTTGCTCGGGCTGGACAAGGTCAACCAGGTGGACCACGTGTCCATCGCGGTCGCCTCCCCGGAAAACATCCGCACCTGGTCCAAGGGCGAGGTCAAGAACCCCGAGACCATCAACTACCGGACCTTCAAGCCCGAGAAGGGCGGTCTCTTCTGCGAACGCATCTTCGGTCCGGTCAAGGACTGGGAATGCTCCTGCGGCAAGTACAAGCGCATCAAACACCGCGGCGTCGTCTGCGACCGCTGTGGTGTCGAGGTCACCCTCAGCCGGGTGCGGCGCGAGCGGATGGGTCACATCGAACTCGCCGTGCCGGTGTCGCACATCTGGTTCTTCAAGTGCATGCCGTCCCGGATCGGTCTGGTCCTCGACATGACCGCCCGCAACCTCGAGCGGGTGATCTACTACGAGGATTACCTGGTGATCGATCCCGGGAACACGCCGCTCAAGGAGCACCAGCTTCTCAGCGAACTCGAATACCGGGACGCCCGGGCCACCTATGGCAACGACACCTTCGTTGCCAAGATGGGGGCCGAGGCGGTGCGGGACGCCCTCGCCAAGATTGAACTCAGCTCGCAGGTGGAAATCCTGCAGCAGCAGATGGTCGAGACCAAGAGCAAGCAGACCCGCAAGAAGCTGGCCAAGCGCATCAAGCTGTTCCAGGGCTTCCTGATCTCGAAGTCCCGCCCCGAGTGGATGATTCTCACCGTGCTGCCGGTGATTCCCCCGGACCTGCGTCCGCTGGTGCCGCTCGAGGGCGGACGGTTCGCCACCTCGGACCTCAACGATCTCTACCGCCGGGTCATCAACCGCAACAACCGGCTCAAAAACCTCCTCCAGCTCAAGACGCCCGAGGTCATCATCCGCAACGAAAAGCGCATGCTCCAGGAAGCCGTGGATGCGCTGTTCGACAATGGCCGGCACGGACGCCCCGTCACCGGCGCCGGCAACCGCGCCCTCAAGTCCCTCTCGGACATGCTCAAGGGCAAGAGCGGCCGCTTCCGCCAGAACCTCCTCGGCAAGCGCGTCGATTACTCCGGCCGTTCCGTCATCGTCATCGGTCCGGAACTCAAGCTCAACCAGTGCGGTCTCCCCAAGAAGATGGCGCTGGTGCTGTTCGAGCCGTTCATCATCCGCAAGCTCAAGGAACGCGGGCTCGTCCACACGGTCCGTTCGGCGAAGAAGATGATCGAGCGGCAGGTGCCGGAAGTCTGGGACATCCTCGAGGAGGTCACCCGCGGCCATCCGGTGCTGCTCAACCGCGCCCCGACCCTGCACCGCCTCTCGATCCAGGCCTTCGAGCCGATGCTGATCGAGGGCGAGGCCATCCGGATCCATCCGATGGTCTGCACCGCCTACAACGCCGACTTCGACGGCGACCAGATGGCCGTGCACGTCCCGCTGTCGGTCGAGGCCCAGATGGAGGCGCGCCTGCTGATGATGGCGCCGCTCAACATCTTCAGCTTGTCGAGCGGCAAGCCGATCATGACGCCCACCCAGGACATCACCCTGGGCTGTTACTACCTGACCGCCGAACCCCGCCAGGTCCGCAAGGCCCCAGAGCACCTGCGCCTGTTTGCCACCAAGGACGAGGTGGTCTTCGCCCATCATGAGGGCGACCTTCGCACCCACGACCGCGTCATCCTCGCCAACCCGGATTTCGGCCGCCAGACCATCTACGGGGATCCGACCCGCAAGACGATCGAAACCACCGTGGGCCGGGTGATCTTCAGCGAGATCTGGCCCGACGCCCTCGGGTTCCCCAACCGCCCGATCAAGAAGAGCGAGATCGGGGACCTGATCTGGAACTGTTACAAGGTCTGCGGTCACGAGACCACGGTCCAGGTGCTCGACAAGCTCAAGGAACTCGGGTTCCGCGAGGCGACCCGGTCCGGATGTTCGATCGGCATCGACGACATGATCATCCCGAAGGAGAAGGATCAGGAGATCGCCAGCGCCCAGAAGCAGATCGCCGACGTCGAGAAGCAGTACCGCAAGGGCGTGATCACCCCGGGCGAGCGCTACAACAAGATCGTCGATATCTGGACCCACTGCACCGACCAGATCGCCAGCGTCATGCTCCGGACCCTCGAGACCAACCACGGCAAGCGGGAATACAATCCCGTCTTCCTGATGGTCGATTCAGGCGCCCGCGGCAACAAGGCGCAGGTCCGCCAGCTCGCCGGCGTCCGCGGCCTCATGGCCAAACCGTCCGGCGACATCATCGAGAAGCCGATTCTGTCGAACTTCCGCGAGGGCCTCACCGTGCTGGAGTACTTCATCTCCACACACGGCGCCCGCAAGGGCCTGGCCGACACGGCGCTCAAGACCGCCGATTCCGGGTACATGACCCGCAAGCTCGTCGATGTCGCCCAGGACGTCATCATCCGCGACGAGGATTGCGGCACCTCCAACGGCATCTTCGTCCACTCGATCTTCGAGGGTGAGGAGGAGGTGGTGAAGGTGGCCGACCGCGCCATCGGCCGCTATGCGGCCGAGGACATCGTCGATCCCAACGATCCGCGCAATCCGGTGGTCCATGCGGGCGAACTGATCGACGAGGAGAAGGCCAACCGCATCTCCCGGCTCGGCCTCGAACGCCTCCGCATCCGGTCGGTTCTGACCTGCGAAACCAAGCAGGGCATCTGCAAGAAGTGCTACGGGCTGAACCTCGGCACCGGGAACCTGATCGGCATGGGCGAGGCCGTCGGCATCATCGCCGCCCAGTCCATCGGCGAACCCGGCACCCAGCTCACCATGCGGACCTTCCATATCGGCGGGGCCGCCACCGGCGCCTTCAAGCAGCCCCAGATCCGGGCCAAACACGACGGCACCCTCCGGTACAACGACATCCGCTACGTCTCCCTGGGCGATGGCGGCAACATCGTCCTCAACAAGACCGGGTCGGTCAGCATCCTCGATCCCAACGGACGCGAACTCGAATCCCACATCGTGCCCATCGGCTCCGTCATCTCCGTGCCCGACGGCGGCACGGTCAAGGGCGCGGTCATCGTCTCCGGCAAGCAGAAGGTCGAGGGCGAGATGTTCGTGCAGTGGGACCCGTACAACGCGCCCATCATCTCCGAGAAGGCCGGGTACGTGAAGTTCCACGACATCATCGAGGGCGTCACGATGAAGTACGAGATCGACGAAACCACCGGCCAGGAGGCGGTCGTCGTCATCGAGCACAAGGAGGATCTGCATCCCCAGATCATCATCTCCGACGACAAGGACGAGATCATCGCCAGCTACCCGATTCCCTCGGCCGCGCACATCGTCGTGGAGGAGGGGGCCCGGATCGCCGCCGGCGCCCTGCTGGCCAAGACGCCCCGCAAGACCTCCAAGACCAAGGACATCACCGGCGGTCTGCCCCGTGTCGCCGAGCTGTTCGAGGCGCGCCGGCCCAAGGACGCCGCCGAGATCTCCCGGATCGACGGTATCGTGGACTTTGGTCCGAGCGTCCGCGGCAAGCGTTGCATCCTCGTGCAGGATCCCCACACCGGTCAGGAGGAGGAACACCTCATCCCCATCGGCAAGCACGTCATCGTCTTCAAGGGCGACATCGTGAAGAAGGGCCAGCAACTGACCGAGGGGCCGGTGGTGCCGCACGAGATCCTGGACGTCCTCGGGGCGCAGGCCCTGCAGGAGCATCTGGTCAACGAGATCCAGGAGGTCTATCGACTCCAGGGCGTGACCATCAACGACAAGCACATCGAGATCATCATCCGGCAGATGCTCAAGAAGGTGCGCATCACCGAACCCGGGGACACCACCTTCCTGTGGGGCGAGCAGATCGACAAGATCGCCTTCGAGGACGAGAACAACCGGGTCGAGAAGATGGGCGGCAAACCCGCCGAGGCGGTTCCGGTGCTCCTGGGTGTGACCAAGGCATCGCTCGAGACCGAGTCGTTCCTCAGCGCCGCGTCGTTCCAGGACACCACCCGGGTGCTCACCGACGCCGCCACCATGGGCAAGTTCGACTACCTGCGCGGGTTCAAGGAGAACGTGATCATGGGTCACATCATCCCGGCCGGCACCGGGTACCTCGACCATCGCAACGTCAAGGTGAAGCCCCTTGTCGAGGTGGATCCCGAGGAGGCTCTGCCCGGGCTGCCGCTCATTGATGATGAGCCTCTGGCGGGGTAGGGGGCGAATCGGGAACGGCGAGTGGCGAGTGGCGATTAGGGGGGAGGAGGGTTGCCTGGAAGTTGGGCAACCTTCCGCGCCGGCCGTCGCGATAACAGGGTGCGCCTCCTGATCGGAGATGGGTGCCCCCTGTCCGCTCGGAGCGCGGACAGCCTTGTCCGCCCCCTCGGTCCGTTCGGAGCGCGGACAGCCCTGTCCGCCCCCTCGGTCCGTTCGGAGCGCGGACAGCCCTGTCCGCCCCCTCGGTCTGTTCGGAGCGCGGACAGCCCTGTCCGCCCCCGCGGTCCCCGTTCGGAGCGCGGACAGCCTTGTCCGCCCTCTCACCGCATTCTGACCGTTGTGGGATGCCCTTGCTGCGATTCGCGATTCGATGCACCGCGTCCCGGCTTCATCGTACTCGTACTCGAGGCCTTGAAGCGGCATAGGACCGGATCGTCCCGGTTCGGTCCCTCGAAGGATCGGCAATCTGTGCACGCCCTCGTGACGGATTCGAGGCTGAGCGGGTGAGGGCCGAGGGTTTCGTCATCGAACAGGGGCATGGTTCTTCGAGTACGAGTACCGTCCTTCGGGCTGAGTACGAGGACGCGTGGGATGGCGCACGTTCCTGTGCGGGCGAACCGCAGTGGCTGTTCCTCACACGGAGGCACGGAGACACGGAGGCAGACCAAGGCGCTCCCGCATGGATTTCGGATGCCTGTCCGCGTTTCCCCTCCGGGCCTTGGAGTCTCTGTGTGAGCGATGGCGGATGCCAGGATGGAGCGATGGGATGAGGACTCGCGGAGCTCGTCCCTCCGAAAGGTGGAGCAGGGTGGTGGGGCCGCCGGGGTCAGATCTCTGATTTTGACAATTGGAAGAAGCCAAGCCGCACTCCGAGAGTAATTGTCAAAATCAGAGATGTGACCCCGGGGTCGTTTTTTCTTCGAGTACGAGTACCGCCCTTCGGGCTGGGTACGAGGACGGGAGTGAGCGGAAACGGGCTGTGGAACGACGGCTGCGGGAGGCCGAAGGGGCTTGAATTGTAAAAATATAGATTTGACCCCATTGCCTAGAGTGTTGCCTTGAACTCCCCCTCCCGACTTGCCACTCTCGCAAGACGCCAGGCGGGAAGTTCCTGTAAGGAACACGGCTGGCAACGCCAAACCCCTTCCACCAGGGCCCATGCCCGGCGGCTGCGGCTTCCGCCGGGACGGCTCGACCACCAAGTTCGACGAAGTGTTTTTCGACCCGGCGAACAGCCAAGACATGGCGTGCGGCGTCACTGCGGCCGTCTTCCCTGCGGACCGCGCCGCCCGACTTGCACTGCCGCGCGGGACGCCAGGTTATCCCGCCGTGGACAGCTGCCGCGACTTCGTGTTGCGGATGCACACCACGTTGCGATGACCCGCGTATCGATGGAACCCATGCCATGAGACGACGACGCTTCCTCCAGGCCACTGCCGCTGCGGCAGTGGGATTTCAGATCGTGCCCCGACACGTCCTCGGCCAGGGCCAGACACCCCCGAGCGAGAAACTGAACATCGCCGGTATCGGTGTCGGCGGCCAGGGCGGCGGCGTGCTCAACGATCTCAAGAGCGAGAACATCGTGGCGCTCTGCGACGTGGACGAATCCAGGGCCGCCGGCACCTTCAATGCCTTTCCGCAGGCCGCGCGGTTCAAGGACTACCGGGTCATGCTGGACAAGCAAAAGGACTTTGACGCCGTCATGATCGCCACTCCCGACCACATGCACGCGCCCATTGCCCTGGCTGCGCTGCGCGCGGGCAAACATGTCTATGTCGAGAAGCCGATGGCGCACACCATCGAGGAAGCGCGGATCATGACGCGCGTGGCCCGGGAAACCGGCCTCGTCACCCAGATGGGCAACAACGGGCACGCGGGGGAAGGGTTGCGCCTGACGCGCGAATGGATTCAGGCAGGGGCCATCGGCACGGTGCGCGAAATCCACGGCTGGTCCGACCGTGCGGGCAGATGGTGGAGGCAACCCGCCGAACGTCCGGCGGACACTTCAAGCGTGCCGGCGACACTCGATTGGAATCTGTGGCTGGGCGCCGCGCCGGAGCGACCGTTCCACTCCGCGTACCATCCCTTTCAGTGGCGCGGTTGGTTTGACTTCGGCACCGGCGCGCTGGGCGATATGGCGGTTCACAACCTGGACCCCGCGTTCTACGCGCTCGATCTGGGTGCGCCCATCGCGGCGGCGTGCGAGAGCAGCGCGCTCGGACGCGAGACCTACCCCGCGTGGCAAATCCTGACCCTGGAGTTTGCCGCACCGTCAGGCCGGCCGCCGCTAAAGGTACGTTGGTACGACGGCGGGAAGATGCCGCCAACCCCAGAGCATCTCGGCGACGAGATGGATTTGGCGGACAACGGCATCTACTTCGTGGGTGACCTGGGGACGATGGTTTGCGGGGGCTGGTCCGGCAGTCCGAAACTGTTTCCGGAGAGCCGGCGCGCGGCGTTCAAGCTGCCTCCGAAGACGATTCCGCGTTCGCCCGGGCATCGCATCGAGTGGGTCCAGGCCTGCAAGGCGGGAAGGCCCGAACTGGCGCGGGCGGGCTTTGCCTACTCCGGCCCGTTCACGGAGGCGTTGCTGGTGGGGAATCTAGCCACGCGCCTCCAACGCCGCATCGAGTGGAACGCCGCCGACATGCGCGCAACCAATGCCCCCGAGGCCGAGCCCCTGATCCGCAAATCGTACCGGGCCGGATTTGGACTCGGGACCTGAACCGTACCGTTCTTCGCCTCTCGGGCGGCCCGGCTTCCCTCCGCCTTCAACATGCCGCCCGCGCTGTCATTGTCGCGAGTCGCAGGTTGGTTCCATGGCGGTCATGGCTCCAACGACGGGGAATCCTGGACGGAGCTGGACCGCCGGACGGACATCCAATGGGCCTGCCAAACCAACCGCCGATCGTTCGAGGTCTCCTCTCCGGGGTATTACCCGCGCTACCGGATTTCCATTGAGCGGGTGGGCGATCCGGCACGAAACAAGGTCGCCATCGCACAGGTTGAATGGCTGGGCCTTGAGGAACCCTGACGGATCGCTGCGGTTCAGTCGGCCCGAAGGGGGGTCATGGGGTCCAGGCGGGCGGCACGGCGGGCGGAGGTGGCGCCGGCGAGGACGGCGAGGGTGAGAAGTCCAAGGGCAACGAGGGCGACGTGTGTGGGGGTGGGGCGGGTGGAGACGACGAGGGCGATGTCGGCCAACCGGGGGGACAGGAAGGCCGCAGCAGAGGCGCCGAGAACGAGGCCGAGGGTGGTGGGAACGAGGGCTCCACGCAGGACCATGGCGACGACGCGGGATCGGGAGGCACCCAGGGCGAGGCGCAGGGCAATCTCGCGGGTGCGACGGGCAACCTGATGAGTGAGGATGGCGAAGATGCCGAGGCTGACGAGGATGAGCCCGATGGCACTGGCACTGGCGAGGAGACGGGCGCTGAGGCGCTGGTCCCTGAGGGTTTGCCGGGCAAAGGCTGCGTAGGATTCCACAAGAGGAGGCTGGCGACCCGGATCCGCGGCCTGGATACGTTCCGTGACGGCCTGGCTGAGGGACAGGGGCGGGAGGATGGCGGATCTGCCGATCAACCACGGTTGGTCGCCGTAGGAATGCTGGGCCCCGCTGAAGTAGGCGGTACCAAGAAGGAAAGGGGGCTCGAAGCGAAGGTAGCGGGCTTCTTCGACGATGCCGACGACCCGGTGGGACCGGCCTTGGAGAGAGACAAGAGTGTCGAGGACGGAGCCGTCGGTTGTCAGGGCTTCAGCAAGGCGGCGGCTGAGGATCACAACCGGTTCGGCGTTGGAGTGGTCGTGTGGGGCGAAATCACGACCCGCGAGGAGGGGAATGCCAAGAGTGGCGAAGAAGCCCGGAGAAACGGCGTTCATGGTGTACAGGCGGGGGGAGTCGGCGTGCGGGTGACCTCCCAGCGTTGCCATGCGCGCGGAGGGACCGAGGGGCGGATCGGTGGCCAGGGCGACGTGGGCCACGCCGGGCATGGTTTGGAGTTGGGCCTGGAGCGCCTCGAGTTGGAGGGCAAAGACCGGGGGAGCGGCGGAGGGTTCACGGAGCCACAAGCGGGCGATCCATGCTGGGCCGGAGTCGATGCCGGACGGAAGGGAACTTCGCTGGCGGAGGGCTTGGGCGACATTGAAGGCGCCCAGCAGAAGCACCGCGGACAAGGCGACCTGCAGGGCAATCAAGGCACTGCCGAGGATGCGGTGGCGACGGCCTTCGGTCACTCCTCCCGAGGCCCCGCGCAAGGTGGCTTCGAGGTCGTGGCGGTGGCTCTGCCCCAGGCACGCGAGTCCGAAAACGGGGACGATGGTGAGGGCCAGGAGCCCGGTGAGAAGGGCGGGGAGAACCCCGGGAGCGTCGGCGGCGAACGGGGCCAGGGATGGGAGGACGGCGGACAGGGCACGCCAGGCAGCGCTGGCGAAGAGGGTTCCAAGGAGGGTGGCGGCTGCGGCGAGGAGGACTCCTTCCCCGAGGGATTGGCGGAGGAGGGCGCCTCGGGTGGCGCCGAGGGCGAGACGGACAGCGCGTTCCCGGTCGCGTTGAAGGCTGTGGGAAGCGATGAGACCTGCCAGATTGGCAACGGTTGCCAAGAGCACCATGGCGACGGCAGCCTGCAATCCGGTGAGGGCGCGACGGCCCTCGGCGCGTCGTTCGAACGGGATGAGGCCGCGCCCGGCGGGTACCAGTTCGAGGTGCCGGCGCTCCTCGATCATCCAGGGTTCCAGCAGGTCCGACTCGATGACGCGGAGTGCGGCGGCGGTGGTGTCGGGGGTGCGGCCGGGGTGGAGTCGGACGAGGGTTTTGAGCCAACGCCCTCCCCCGTACGTGAATTGTCCGGGCAGTCCCAGATCCGATTCGAAGTCCAGGGGCAGCCAGCCATCGGCAGGATCGAGGGGGGTGCAACCCGGGAAGTTGGGCGGGGCAACGCCGGTCACGGTGAACGGTCGTCCCTGGATCTGGACGGTCCGACCCAGGACGTCGGGGCTGGAACCGAACTCGCCTTGCCACCAGGCGTGGGCGATGACCAGGTGCGGGAGGCTGCGGTCCGCCGTGGTCAGCGGGCGTCCGAGGGCAGGGGTGATGCCCATGAACTCGAAGTAGTTGGGGGCGACCAGTTGGAGGTGTCGGCGCGAGGCATGATGATCGTGCCGAACGACCTGGGTGCTGGTGGCGAACGCGGTGGTGTCGGAGAAGAGGTGGGTTTGGGATCGAACGGAGTCGAAGCCGGGTATGGAAAAGTGGCTGCCGACTTCGGGGACGACCAGGGCGAACACCTCGCCGGGTGTCCGGATGGGAAGGGGGCGATCGAGGGCGAGATGTCCGAGACGAACGACGACCATGACGGCTCCAAAAGCGAGGGCGAGGATGACTGCGATGGTGCTGCTGAAGCGGGGATGACGTCTGAGGGAACGGAGGGCCTGGGACAGGTCGGTCATGGGGGGAGCGTCGAAGGAGCGTCAGGAAAACTGGAAAACAGGGGGGGAGGCTGTCGAGACGAGATCCGGGAATCCTCATGGCTCCAGTCAATACCGATTCCCATAGCGACCCCGACCCCGGTGCATCCCGGAGTTGTGGGTGAGAAGGCAGCGAATCGGAGGGACGAGCTCTGCGAGTCCTCAACCCAACGTTCCACACCGTTGCGGGCTCGTGGAACTAGGCCCTCCGAAGCGCCGCTCGGCGACGTTCGCACCTCTCCCCACAACTCCGGGATACACGGCCCCGACCCCGATCCGTTGCGACTTCCGGACAACTCGCAGATGCGCCCTTTGCGGGGTGGTGGTGAACGACAAGTGGGAGGAGCTGGGGCGGTGGCATTCAGTGGAGCAGGGGGGCCCGAAATCCATCGCGGGGGCAGGGGTGTCAGGGGAGGAATGGGACGCAAACGGCGTGCATATGCACGCCGTTTGCGTCGATTCACGGGACGGGACTGGAAGGAATGTGGCGGTCGGGGACGCAGCGGGGAAGGAGCAGGGCGGATGACACCCCGCTCACGGGTCTCGCAGTCGCCCCGGGAAGGTGTTGCCGGTTGATTTGGGATGACGCCCGCGGCTGGGATTCCGGATGACTGGGCCACCCGCCAGATTTTGGCAATTCATCCCCGGCGCCCGGATCTGTCACTCCCATTCCATCGCGACGTCTCCGGGCGTGGGCCAGCAGACTCAGACCCAATGGTGCAAGGCTCGAAAGTCAGGACACATGGTTCATGTGGGGATGGATTGTTCAGGGTGTCGACGCCGGACACGTTTATGGATGAAGAGGACGGGCGGCAGTCGCAGGGCAAGGACGAGTGCAGCCTTCAGCATCCCCTATTGAATCGCCTTGATGCGCTTTGCCCGGCGCACTTCGCGCGTGTTGGAGAGGAACAACTGTCTAACGAGGTTCCTTCCGATAGTGGGAAGAGAATTCTTCATGGCTTTGGGTTCAATCCCCGATAGCGACTACTATCGTTCTTGTGCTTTTGGAATTCTCCTTCGCCAAGCTGGGCTTGATTGTTTCGGGCAAGAGCTTCGTCGTTCGCTCCTGGCGGATCCGGGCTCCGAAACGCGCCTCGCTTACGCCTCGTGTTGCCCGGGAATCTGCGGCGCCATCGCTTTCGTCCTTACTGCATGGATACGGCATAATCCGTCAGGACAACTCGTGCGACGCGGTCGGGTGCCCCCACTGTGCGGACGTCGAGCCCCGCGATCTTCACGGTGCGGCAGGCGGTACGGTTGGGCCAATCCTGTGGGATGGCAGTGGATCTGCTGGGAACCGGATTCCAGACCTTGGTGAAGATAGGGTGTCAATGAATGGCGCCTTCGCGGGCAGCACGGAAGCGCATCGCAGACTCCTTCGGCAGGCCTCGTACCTGTACTCGTACCGGCACTCGTACCCTCATGGCTGGGCTTGCAGGGTCGTGACTTCCATCAGGCGGTAGAACCGCGCGACTGAGGCGGATGGGACCGGGTCGACGAGGGTCCGGGTGAGATCATCCCCCAGCAGGACGCCGGCTGCGTGCGGCTCCCAGGGTCCCGGGACCTCCGAGCTGTGCTGCAGCCGGTAGGTGCGGCCCGCCACCGTTGGGAAAACCAGTTCCATGCCTGCGTCCACGGGTCGGACGGAGAAGAATCTGGGCGCGGCCACGGCAAGATCGGCGAGGCGCCGGTCGAGGGACGGGACTGTCTCGGGTTCGGAATAGGCAAAGGTCGGATGGGCGGCCAGGAGGTATTCGGCCAGGGCATCCTGCTCGCTGCCGGGGGGCGCGAAGGTGGCGGTGCCTGGGCGGTCTGCAAGGACGGGTGCCAGGTCCAGGCGTTCATGTCCAACGGCCGGAAACGGATATCCGTCGCCTCCCAAGCCCGGCTGGGTTGCCTGGGGATCGGCCAGGAAATTGAGCGTCACCACCCGGAAAGTCCGCCCGGGATCGCCCATCCATTCCCCGTCCCGCACCAGCACATCACTTCGTTCGTTGCGCCATCCGGTGACCCGAAGGTGCCGCACGCGCTCGCCGGGGGTCATGACGGAGCCGTCCGGGTGAAACCGGGCCGGCGTGCGGGTGAGGTCATACAGGCACTCGATGCCGGAGACCTGGGGAAACTGACCTGGAGTCGCCCCTGGCCGGCTGGCGGCGATTCCGTGTTCGAGGAGTTGTTTCAATCCGGCGGCGGAGACGGTGACGAGGGTCAGGCGGTTGTTGAAGCGGAGGCTGTTTTCGATATCGAGCTGGGAGATTTCACCCGCCTGCTTGCCGGACAGGGGATTCGGCAACGTCGGTTTCAACTCGCCTGTGCGGCCGTCGATCGATCCGATTTCGGCGCGGATGCCGCCGCCATTTTTGAGGGAGATGCTGGTGGTGGGATCCACGGTTCGCGCCATCCAGAGGTTCGCATCGGCGGTCAGGTTCCCGAGATTGCTCTCTTCGGTACGAACCGCCAGCCGGCGGCCTTCGAGGAAGACGGACGAGCGGCCCAGCACATGGCCATCTTTTGCGGTCACGATTCCGGCCACGCCCGTCGTGACGGCGCGCACCAAGGCCCCGCGGGTGCCCGGGGCAAAGGGTTGGCCGGCCTCGCCCCACAGCGCCTGCACGCCATCGTCGTCGGTTTTCCACGGTCCGGATTCGGCGGGGTCCAGCCGTTCGGGGAGGACCCGGCCCTGCGGGTCGAAGGTGACCACCAGCCGGCCGACGTATTTGTACTGGCCGTCGGTGCTGACCACCAGCGCCGGGTCGCCGTCGGCGTTGCGGGTCACGATGGGGTAGGACTCGACGGCCACGTCGCCGGCGCGAAGGGCGTTTTCCGGATTGGCGAGGATGCTGTCGGATCCCCCGGCAATCACCACATCCACCCCGCGCAGCAGTCCGATGAGTTCCCGTTCCAGTGCGAGTTGCTGGAGATGGGAGACGAGGATGATCTTGTCGATGCCACGTGCCAGCAGCTGGTCGATGTTCGGTTGCAGCACCGCTGCCAGATCGGCCATTCCCTCCAGCCCGGCTGTCATGACGCGTGTCTGACCCGGTGATGAAATTGCCGCCAGCATCGGGGTGGTCGCCCCGACGACCCCGATGAGTTGCCCTCCGCGTTCGAGGGTCACGGCGGGCGCGATTTTTGGGGCTGCGGCGGCCGCCGCGAGATCGTCCGGTTGCGAACGAAATGCGGTGCCGGCCAACAGGGCGTTGGTAAACACCGGGTTCAGACTGCCATCCGCCGTGAAGTCCAGATTCGCGCTCAGATAGGGGAACTGTGCCCCGAGCCAGCGCACGCCCCCCAGGCCCTGCCCCGAGAACACAGGTCCGATCATCTCCCGCAGCACGCCGGTCCCCGCATCGAACTCGTGGTTCCCCAACGCCGAGGCATCGAACCCGATCACGTTCATCACGGTGATGTCGCCACGCCCCGCTCCTTCGCGGATGTCCAGCCCGGAAACCCCGAACCAGGCTTCGTTGACGGCATCCAGCGTGGCCCGCAGCCCCGGATCCGCCGAGGCATTGAAGAACGGGCCGGGGATGGTGTTGTCACCTGCCGACAGAATGACGGTGTGGTCCTCCGTCCCGACCAGATGCTCGACTACGGCTGCGAAATTGGGCGCGTCGCCAATCGCCTCCACGCCGCCCTCGAGATCCGAGGCATGAAGGATCTGGAGCCGGAACGGGTCCGGAGGGGGTGGACTTGCGTGTCCCACCCTGATTGTCACGGCCAACACTGCCGACACTGCCAACACACCGGCCACCGTTTGGATCTTCATGGTCTCTTGGTCGGGGCGGGCATTGTTCCGGTGCGCCGCCACGGATAGGATTTTGCTCGGGGCCCCGTGCCATCTCGATGCGCTCCCGGTGCCGATTGCGCAACGTCCCGGAGCCTGGGCCGGCCGGTACGCGATGGGGAATGCGGCATGGAAAGGAAGGGAACGGGGCAAGGGTTTTGTAACCGGGACGGGAGCGGGCGGGTGGGGTGAGGGTTCGGTGGAGAACTGGAGCGAGGAACGACATGAACTTTCTGCTGGTGATGATTGGATGGTGCGTGTTGCTGGTGTTGTGCTGGCCGCTGGCCGCTGGCGCTGCTGCTGGTGGTGCTGGTGCCGGTGATTGCGATTCTGGCGAGTCTGCTGCTGCCGGCGTTGGGGCGGGCCAAGGAGAAGGGGCGGGCAACGGTGTGTTTGAACCAGCTTCGGCAACCGGGGATGGCGACGTTGATGGACGCGGAGGAGCACCGGGGTGAGGTGATTTTGGATGCGCCATTGCAGCGGGGGGTGACGTGGGGGAGCCTGCTGGCGACCAACACGGGGCTGCGACCTTTCGAGCTGTTTGTGTGCCCGAGCTACCCGCCGCACCGGTTCACGAACTGGCTGACGACGTACGGGGTGCGGCTGGATCCGCCGGAGGGCACGAAGCGGGGGCCGTTCCGTGACGGCCTGCCTGAGGGGCGGGGGCGGGAGGACGGCGGATCTGCCGAGCAACCACGGTTGGTCGCCGTAAGAATGCTGGGCCCCGCTGAAGTAGGCGGTGGCGACGGCCTTCGGTCACTCTTCCCGAGGCCTCGCGCAAGGTGGCTTCGAGGTCCTGGCGGTGGCTCTGCCCCAGGCACGCGAGTCCGAAAACGGGGACGATGGTGAGGGCCGGTTCTTTCATGATCGAACGGGGGCGCGGAACCTCGAGGACGAGTACCGCCCTTCGGGCTGAGTACGAGTACGAGGACGCGTGGGATGGTGAGCGTCCCTGCGAACGGCTGCTTCCTCGATGCCGACTTGGAGAATGCCCTGTTCGCCATTCGCCATTCGCGATTTGCAGCGGAGACACCACTCCGGCTTGCCTACCCAAGTCTGGCGCGGTCTGCTTGGGCGCGAGGTCATGCCATCGATCGTCATGTCGCCCGCGCCCGGCGCCCGCCTCGTCGGACACGTCGGCGACACACTCAACTTTTCCATTCGCGCGGAGGACGGGATCCATCCCGACCAGGGCTGGCGGGCGCGGCTGCGGACGACGTTGGGGCGCGGGCGTGCGTGGCGGGCGGAGATCGTTCGGGCGCACACGGCGCGGGTGCCGCCGTTCGGGGTGGCCTGGCACGACGTGCCGATGACGTGGAACGGGGCGGGTTGGTCCCGGGATCTGCTGCTGACCGAGGTGGGGTATTCCCTGGCCAAACCCTACCTGGTGGATGGGCGCGGGTATCTTCACTGGCCGGAAGGTCCGGACGCCGGCATTGGAGTGCATCCGGACCGCTGTCGTTCGGCCAACCTGGTGTACTGCGCGTTCACGCGGCTGTTCGGGGAGACGCGGGCGGCACGGCACTGGCTGCCGGATGCCGGGGAGGGGGCGATCCGGGAGCTGGAGGAACGGGGGTTCGCGGTGCTGCCCCCTTCGGGGACCTTTCGGGACCTGGCGCGGCAGCTTCCGTTTGTGGTCGGGCGGCTGGGATGCCGGATCCTTCATCTGCTTCCCGTGCATCCGACCCCGACGGTCCATGCGCGGATGGGGCGGATGGGGAGTCCGTATGCGGCCTTGGACCTGACGGCGGTGGATCCGGCGCTGGTGGAGTTCGACCGGCGCAGCAACGGGGTGGATCAGTTCCGGGAGCTGACCCGGGAGGCGCATCGGCTGGGGGCGCGGGTGTTTCTGGATCTGGTGATCAACCACACCGGCTGGGGATCACGGCTGTTCGAGGAGCACCCGGAGTATTTCCGGCGGGAAGCCGACGGCACGTATGTCAGTCCCGGCGCGTGGGGGGTGGTGTGGGAGGATCTGGTCGAGCTGGAACAGCGGGATGTCGCCCTCTGGGATCTCATGGCGGAGGCGTTGCTGACGTGGTGCCGGCGCGGGGTGGACGGATTCCGGTGCGATGCGGGGTACCAGATCCCGGTCCATGTGTGGCAGTACATCACGGCGCGGGTGCGGGCGGCGTTTCCGGACACGGTGTTTCTTCTGGAGGGATTGGGGGGGTCGTGGGAGGCGACCGAGCGGCTGCTGACCGAGGGGGGGCTGCAATGGGCGTATTCGGAGCTGTTTCAGAACTATTCGGGTGCGGAGGTGCAGCGCTACCTGGACTACGCGCTGGAGCAGAGCGCCCGGGTGGGGACCTACGTGCATTACAGCGAGACCCACGACAACGACCGGCTGGCGGTCCGTGGGCGCGCCTGGTCGCTGTTGCGAAACCGCCTGTGCGCCCTGGCGAGTGTGAACGGCGGCTTCGGGTTCACCTGCGGGGTCGAGTGGCTGGCCCCGGAAAAGATCCGGGTTCATCAGCGGACCGGGCTGGCCTGGGATCAGCCGGAAAACCTGGTCGGGGAACTGTCCGCCCTGAACCGCCTGCTGGCCGATCATCCGGCCTTCTTCGCCGGAGCCACGGTGCGCCGGATCAGCCCGCCCGGATCACCCGTCCTCGCCCTTTACCGGTGTTCGGCGGACGGGCAATGGCCGTTGCTGGTGCTGGTCAACACGCAGGTGGATCAGGCGGCGGCTGTGACATTCCCGGCGACAGAGCTGCCGGACGGGGCGGCGTGGTCCCATGATTTGCTGGGCCAGGCGCCGCCCATTTTGGCGACCTCCGAGAAGGGGATCGTGGCCGGACTGGAGGCTGGCGCCGCGTACTGCCTTGCTCCCGGGCCGGGACCCGAACCCGGCTACGGGGATCGCTGGCGCGACGTGAACGCCCGTGCGGCCTGGGCCATTCGGCAGGCGGCCGGTCTGTTGCCGGCCGAGCGCCTCGCGCCGCACCCGGACGGGTCCGTACTCGCCGGACAGATTGAGGTCGGACCCGCAGCCTGGCTGGCGGCGCTTTCAACGGCGGTGGCGCGGGTCCGGGCGGATCGGGAGGTGCTGCTGGACTGGACCGCAGTCGGGCGGGTGAGGGAGTCCGGCGAAGCGTTCCCCAACACGATGATCTGGCGCGTCGAGGATGCGCGCCGGGTGACGCTGGTGCCGCCCGGTTGGTGGCTGGTGATCCAGGATGAATCGGGATTCCGGGCCTGGCTGGAGACGGAGGGGGCCGACACGGCGGAGCATGTCGAGTCGGTGCCGGTGGCTGGCGGATACGTCGCCACACTGGCGCCGCGTGAGCCGGCCGGGTCGGTGACGGGCCGGTTGACGATCGAGCGGCATGACGGGGAGCCCGCGCAGATTGTGGCCGAAGTGCGATTCCTCGCGGACCGACCGGCGCAGGTTGCGCCGGTGGATTCCGAGGGACTGGCCCTGCTCACCAATGGCCGGGGCGGGATGGCGCGGTTGCGGGTGGATTGGGGCGCGATCCGGTCGAAGTACGACTGTGCGTTGGGGGCCAATCTCCATGCGTCGGTGCCGGTGGACCGGCATGTCTTCGTCAAGCGGGTCCGGGCCTGGTTGAACGCGGACGGATTTCTTTCCGCCCTCGACCGGCACAACCTGACCGGGTTCACCGGCGGGCCGGTGGCGTGCTGGACGTTCCGGGCGAATGCCGGGGATGGACGCCATGTTGCCCTGACGATCGAGGCCGCGATGATCGAGGGGCGGAACACCACTGTCCTGCGGTTCAGGCGCGATCCGGGGGATCGGCCGATGGAGGTGCGCCTGACGCTGCGGGTGGATCTCGAAGACCGCAGTTTTCATGGCGAGACCCGGCGGAACCCCGGGGCGGAGCACCATTTTCGGGAGCATTGCCGTCCCCTCAACGGGGCGGCGGGATTTGAGTTTCGGCCGGCGGAGGACCGGCACCTGCGGGTGACCGTGAGTCGGGGAGTGTTTCATGGCGAGCCCGAGTGGTGCGAGGGCGTGCCGCATCCGTTCGAGGCCGGACGCGGGCAGCAGGGTTCGGGCGATGCATACAGTCCGGGGTGGTTCGAGATTCCTCTGGCCCCGGGTGACAACATGGTCCTGTTGCTCGATGCCGAATCGGACGGGCCAGACCTTGATGCGGTGGCGCGGGTGTTTCGGGGCGACTTCGGAGCTGTCGGGGATTCGGCGGGTCGGGAGTTGGAGGTCGGGGACGGGGAGGACGGGTGGCAATCGGCGTTGCGTCGGGCCTGCGCGGCGTTCGTGGTGCGGCGCGGCACCGGACGAACGGTGGTGGCCGGGTATCCCTGGTTTCTGGACTGGGGACGCGACACCCTCATCGCGGCCCGCGGGCTGCTGGTCGGAGGATGGCGTGCGGAAGTGATCGAGATTCTGGAGACCTTCGGGCGGTTCGAGGTTCGCGGCACTCTTCCCAATGCGATTCACGGGGACAACGCCTCGAACCGCGACACCAGCGACGCGCCGCTTTGGTACGCCGTCGTTGTCGAGGAAGCCTCGGTGGAAGGACGGGGAGAGGTGCTGCGCCGACAGGTTGCTCCCGGCGGCCCGACCATCGTCGAGGTGGTGCGTCGTCTGGTCGAGGGATACCTGACCGGCACACCCAATGGCATCCGGGTCGATCCCGAATCGGCGCTGGTCTGGAGTCCGTCGCACTTCACCTGGATGGATACCAACCATCCGGCCTGCACGCCCCGGGAAGGCTATCCCGTCGAGATTCAGGCGCTGTGGATCCGGGCGCTGCGGTTCCTGCGCGACGCCGACCCGGACCGGGCCGGTCGCTGGGGCGAACTGGCGGAACGGGCCGAGGCCCACTGGCACCGGTATTTCTGGATCGAGGAACAGGGTTGGTACAGCGACGTCCTTCTGGCGCCGAAAGGGACGCCGGCCCGGGATGCCACGCCGGACACGGCGCTCCGATGCAACATGCTGCTTCCCGTCGCCTTCGGTCTGGTTCGCGGAGTGTCGGCTCGACGAGCGGTCATGGCGGCCTTGCGCCATCTCCTGGTGCCGGGGGCTGTGCGTTCGCTCGCTCCGTTGCCTGTGTCGCCGCCGCTGCCGCTTCGCGGTCCGGATGGGCGTTTGCTGAATGATCCGGAACGTCCCTATCGGGGCCGGTATGAAGGCGACGAAGACACCTCGCGCAAACCTGCCTACCACAACGGGACTGCGTGGACCTGGTTCCTGCCGATTCTCGCCGAGGCGCTGGTTGAGGCGTGGGACCGGCGGCCCGAGGCTGTGCGCGCTGCCCGCGCCATCCTGGGCAGCAGCGACCGGTTGCTGCATGAAGGCTGTGCCGGGCACCTGCCCGAAATCGTGGATGGCGACGCCCCGCACACCCACCGCGGCTGCGACGCCCAGGCCTGGTCGGTCACCGAGGCCCTGCGCGTGTGGCGGATCGTACGGGAGCGCGAAAGCGGCACGGGGACCGGGTGAGATCGCGCGCCGCGACCACGGAATCGGCTCCGTCGGCATTCCCCGAAATGGGGATTGGCTTCGCGCCCGGGCTTGAGATTCACTCCGGGGTCGCCGTTCCCATTGCTCGTCTTCGAGCCAGCCCATGCGCGAGATCGCCATCCACCTCGAAACGAAGCCGGGAGGCGAGGTTCGGGTCACCGCCGATCTGGACGGAGTGCCGGCGGAGGATCCGCCCGGGCGACCGTGGGAGAGGACGATTCCACTGGAGGTGCGGCAGGCCCTGCTGCGGGACGCCGGGACGTTCGACTCCGGGTTCGGCGCCGGTAGGCGGCCGCTGATGGATCCGGTGGATCTCCTGGACCTCGGTGGGCGTCTGCGAAAGGCCGTGTTCGGGCCGGTCATCGACGGATGGAGTGGGGAGTCGCCGGATGACGGATGTCGGATCGTTTTTCGTTCCTCGGATGCCGGCCTTCTCAATCTGCCGTGGGAACTGCTCCCGGCGCAGGGAGGAAGATTTCTGGTCGAGGACGGGCGATGGTCCATGCGCCGCACCGTGCGCCCGCGTTTTGCCGTGAATGGCGCCCCGGCCATTCCGCGACCGTTGAGGATTCTCTTCTGTGCCTGCGCACCGATCTCCCTTGGCCAACTGGATTACGACCGGGAGGAAGACGCCATCCTGAAGGCGACCGCCAGGCTGGGTGACCGCGTGCACCCCGACTTCGCCGAGAGCGGCACGTACGACGAATTGCGGGAGCTGGCATCGGTCGCCGAAGGGATCGAGGTGAAACCGGCGCATTTGAAAGGACTGGGGCGACTGACGGGCGTGGGCGACGTGTTCCTCGACGAAGGCACTGTTGTGGCGAAGGTGGGACGGACCACCGGGCTCACGCGTGGGCGGGTCACCGCGTTCGAGTTGGACAATATCCGAGTGGCCTTCGGGATCGGGGAGCTCCGCTTCGACAACCAGATCGAGATCGAAGGGGCGGAAGAGGGTTCCTTCTCGGAGGGGGGCGACAGCGGATCGTTGATCGTGGGGAGCGATCTCCGGGCGGTGGCGTTGTTGTTTGCGGGGTCCGACCAGGGCGGGGCAAACGGGCAGGGTCTGACCTACGCCAACCCGATTCATGCCGTGCTTCAGGCCCTGAAGGTCGAGCTGGCGCTCGCGTGATTGGCGTTGAATCGGCGGGGCGGCCCGGTGTAATGGCCGAAATGGTGGTGTTGTCATGAAACCGGCCAGTCTGGAAGCGGCGCGGGCGGCGAAGGTGGCGGCGTTGGCGGCGCTGGGTTCGCTGGGCGGCCTGGCGGGGATCGGGATCACCCGGGCAGGTTCGGGTTACGCGCTGAAGGTCAACCTGAGCGAGCCGCCGTCGCCCGAAGGCTCGGTGCCGGAGGAGTTCGATGGGGTGCCGGTCACGGTCGAGATCGTTGGACCGGTTCGCAAGCGGTAGTTGCACGGGGCGCGTCGGTTTCCGGTTCTCGATGGGGCGGTGGAGGGGTAGGGTCCGGGTCCGTGATGCGCGCTGTCCTCGTACTGTTCCTCGCCCTGGCGACTTCGGCCCGGGGTTCTTCCCACGACGAGTTTCTGGCGGCGGCGCGTGAGCGGCACGGGACGCCCGGCGAAGAGGCGGCGCGGTTCCTGATCGAGCACATGCCGGAGGCGGATCGCGAGGCGTTGTCGGCGGAGTTCCTGATCGAGAATCTGGATCTCGCATTCCGGGCGCGGGAGCGATTCCCGTGGGCGGCGTCGGTGCCGGTCGAATTGTTCCACAACGATGTTCTGCCCTACGCGGTGTTCGATGAACCGCGAGATCCGTGGCGGGCGCAGTTCTACGAGCTGGCCGGTGAACTGGTGAAGGAGGCGACGACCGCGACCGAGGCGGTCCAGACGCTGAACCGCGAGTTGTTCAACCGGATCAATGTCCACTACCACACGGGCCGGAAGCGGGCGAACCAGAGTCCGAAGGAATCGATCGAGATCAGCCGGGCCACCTGCACGGGACTGTCGATCATCCTGGTGGGAGCGTGCCGTGCGGTGGGCATTCCGGCCCGGGCGGTCGGGACCCCGATGTGGACCAATCTGCGGGGCAACCACACCTGGGTGGAGGTTTGGGATGGCGACTGGCATTTCACCGGGGCGGACGAGTACGACGCCAGCGGATTGAACCGGGGCTGGTTCACGGGCGACGCCTCGAAGGCGAAGGCGGATGAACCGCGTCATGCCATCTACGCGACCTCATGGAAGCGCGAGGGGCTTTCCTTTCCGATGGTCTGGTCCCGTCGGCAGAGCAGCGTGGCGGCGGTCAACGTCACCGCCCGTTATACGAGCCCGCGCGCCGGCGCATCCCCGGAGAGCGCCGGTGCGATGCTGGGAGTTCGCCTCTTCGATCGACCGGGTGGGACCCGGATCGTGGCCCGTGTCTGCGCGGTCGAACCGGCGGGCGGCGTGGTCGCCGAGGCCGAAACGAAGGCCGGCACCGCCGACATGAACGACATGGCACGTCTCGGCCTCGAGCCCGGTCTTCGAGGCACACTTCGATTCGCTGTGGGCGACGAGATTCGGGAACTGCCGTTCGGTCCGCTCGAGAAGGGGGAGCCGACGATCGACGCGGTCTGGGCAAACCTCCGTCCGGCCTCTCCGGCGATCGACGCCATCGAGGCGTGGCTTGCGTTGCCGTTCTCCGAGCGCCCATCGGATCTGCCCGCCATGCAGGCCTCCTTATCGAAGGCGGAGGCGGCGCGGTGTCTGGAGTTGCTCTTCGCCGACCGGACCGCGCGCGTCGCGGAGGAGATGCGGAACGCGATGTCGGAAAAGATCATCGGCGACGGCACCCGGGAGCTGCGCTGGCTCGACAAGACGTTCGGGGATGCCCCGACCGACGGACGCAGCCTGTGGATCTCGATGCACGGCGGAGGCAACACGCGACCCGCCGTCAACGATCGGCAGTGGCGCAATCAGATCGATCTCTACGAGCCTGCCGAAGGCATCTACCTCGCCCCTCGTGCGCCCACGGACACCTGGAACCTCTGGCACGAGGCCCACATCGATTCCCTGTTCCAAAGTCTCATCGACGCCCACGTCGCCCTCGCGGGAGTGAACCCGAATCGGGTTTTTCTGCTCGGATACTCGGCGGGTGGCGACGGAGTCTGGCAATTGGCGCCTCGCATGGCCGACCGATTTGCGGCCGCGGCGATGATGGCCGGGCATCCGAACGAGGCCTCGGTCCTGGGACTTCGCAATCTGCCCTTCGCCGTTTTCGTCGGCGGGAACGATTCCGCTTACGGACGCAACACGGTCGTCGCCGAGCGTGCCGCGCAACTCGGCCGGTTGGCCGAGGCGGATCCGGGCGCCTACATCCACATGGCCCGCGTGTACGAGGGCATCGGGCACTGGATGCAGAAGAAGGATGCGGAGGCGCTGCCGTGGATGGCGACCTTCACCCGCCAGCCGTGGCCGAAGAAGATCGTGTGGGAGCAGGACGACGTCGTTCACCGCCGCTTCTATTGGCTGCAGATTCCGCCCGAGACCCCCATCGAGGGGCGCCCCAGGATCGAGGCCGTGTGCGATGGACAGTCGATCGCGTTGAGCGGAGAGGTTCCGGGGACGCTTCGATTGCGGTTGTCCGACGCCCTGCTCGACCTTGACCGGCCCGTCACCGTGACGGTCAACGGCACGGAGGTTTTCGCCGGCAAAGCGGATCGCACCGCCGCCGCCATCGCCGAGTCCCTGGAGGAGCGCCTCGACGCGGCTTCGGCCGCAACGGCCATCCTTCGCTGGAATTGAGCAACGGTTCCCCGAGGGGTTGAAATCGGAGGGACGAGCTCCGCGAGTCCACCCCTGCGATCGAAACCCGTGCCTGGCCTCGCGGGAGCTGGGCCCTCCGATGGAAAGGCGTGCCGCCGGGGAGAATTTCGTTGCCTGAAAAACCCACTACGTGTGTAGTGAGTTCATGCCGGTCGCGAATAGGAAAAAGAAGCACGCGGGCTCGCCTCCCGCGTTGGGGACGCAGGAGTGGCGCTTGATGGAACTCCTCTGGGAACGGTCGCCCCAGACGGCCTACGATCTGATCGAGGCGTTGTCCGAGGGCGGCTCGCGGCATCCGAACACCGTCCGGACCATGCTGGCGCGGCTCGTGCGCAAGGGGCTCGTCGAGGCTCGGCCGCACAAGAATCTTTACCTCTACACACCGCTCGTTACGCGGAAGCGGATGGTGGCCGCGGAGAGCGGCACGTTTCTTGAGCGGGTCTTCGGGGGCGCGATCAAGGAGGCCATCGTTCACTTCGCCACCCGGCAACGGCTGACGCCGGAGGAGGTCCGGGAGATGAAACGCATCCTGGACGAGCACACCGAAAGGCCAAACTCATGAACCTTCCGGAATGGTGGATGGCGGTGTTCGGGGCGGTCGTCAGGGTTTCGATCGAAGGCGCCGCCCTGATTCTGGTCGTGGTGGCCCTTCAGCGCGTGTTGCGGAATCGGCTGGGTCCGGGGTGGACGTTCGCACTCTGGTTCGTGGTCCTGCTTCGACTCTCCCTCCCGACCCTTCCGGCCAGTTCGCTCAGTTGGCAGCGACTGACCGCGTGGCGGACGGAGGAACGGATTCTCGTGCCGGCTCGACCGGTGGCCTCGGAAGCCGTTCTTCCCGCTGCGCCCGCACCCGGGGTCGCGGTGGTGGACGTGAGCGATCGGGAGAGGCTTCGCGCTCCGGATCCCTCGGCTCTACCTCGAGTGTACGGCGCCGACTGGCTGCCGATTCCCGCCGACGACTCGGTCGCTCGAACGGGGACCGGAAGGTTTCCTTGGTGGATGGAGTGGCTGTCGGTGCTTTGGGGTGCGGTGGGGGCCGGGCTGCTGGTGCGGCATGCCGTGGGAGCCGTGCTGTTCCGGCGTTGCCTCCGACGGTGTCCGGCTCCGGAGGACGAGGCGCTGGGACGACTGATCGAGCGTTGTCGTCAGGAGGCCGGAGTGCGCCGGCCGGTGGAGGTGCGGGTGCATCCGGATCTCGACGGTCCCGGTCTTTACGGGTGGTTCCGTCCTGTCCTGGTCCTCCCGGCGAGGCTGGTTCGCGAACTGGGAGCGGACGAATGGCGCCACATCTTCCGGCACGAGTTCGCGCACCTCCGTCGGAGGGACACGTTGTGGAACGCTTGGGTCACCCTTCTGACCTGCATTCATTGGTTCAATCCGGCAGTCCGGTGGGCGGCATCTCGAATCCGTCGCGATCTGGAACCCGCGTGCGATGCCCTGGCGTTGCGGGGAGCGGATCTCGACGCGCGCCGTGCGTACGGGGCGACCCTGCTCAAGCTGGCCACTGTCATGCCCGCCGGGGGAGCCTCCGAGCCGTTGTTGGGAATCGTGGAGCGGTCGAATCCGCTTCCGCGACGGTTGAAGATGCTGGTTCAAGCGCGCCCCACGCCTCGCTTCGCTTCGATCCTCGGGGCGAGCCTCCTGGGACTCCTGGGTGTCGGCGCGCTTACCCGACTTCCTGACGCGGCTCCCGATGGGTCGTCCGAGGCTCCGTACGTCCGGGGCGTGGAGGCCATCGATCTGGGCGGCCACACCGACTTCCCGGGGGATCACCTCGAGCCGGGCGTCTTCCACCGGCAGCTCGATCCGCCCGGCATGTGGTGGCAGATCCCACGGGGCAGGCGGACCTTCCTCGGCGTGCCGTTCTCGATCTCCGGACTCATCCGGTTGGCGGGGACCGATGCCACCCGGGAAGAGTGGTACTTCCGCACCGCGGCGAGGGGGATCGCCGTGGGACGAGCCTTCGGACGCCTGTACCTCCTGCACGGGACCTATTACTACGCGGACAACGGCGCCACCATCGCGCGAATCCGATTGAACTACGCCGACGGCACCGTCGCCGAACTGCCCGTTCGATACGGGCATCACACACTCAACTATTGGCGTCAACGGTACGAAACGCCGACGAGGCTCTCCGATCCCGATTCCCGCATCGTATGGAGTGGCGACGGGCCGAACCTCGCCGAGTATGGCAATTCCGTGAGACTCGGTCTCTCCGCTTTGGCGAATCCGCATCCCGAGAGGACGGTTCGTACGATCGATCTCGTGTCCGCGGGAGAATCGGCTGCGTTCGTCGTCGTCGGGATGGCGGTTGGGGGGGCCGAGTTGCCCGCCGCATGGCGGGAGGAGGCGGTCGTTCCCGCAGTCGAAGCGCCTTGGACGGGCATGCTTCGGTTTCGGGCCGTGGACGGGGAGAGTGGCGAACCGATCGCGGGGATGCGGCTTCGGCTCGAGCTGGCGGAGGACGGGGTCCATTGTCGGGTGGCGACGATCGACACGGACGAGGAGGGTTGGGCGGAGGTGCGTTACCCGGAGGCCCCCCTGAAGTCGATCGGCCTCTGGGCCAATCATGATCGCTACGTGCCGCGCCTCATCCAATGGACCCGCCGCCAGCACGGCGACTTTCCGGAGGAGTACGTTTACCGAGCGGAGCCGGGAGAGCGCATTGCGGGCAGGATCGAAGACGAACAGGGGCAACCGGTACGCAACGCCCTGGTCCGAATCGAAGGGCCCCCGCCCAACTTTGCCGGCGACGCCAAGGAGTTTCCATTCCTTACCAAGATCGTCGCGGTCAGCGACATCGACGGACAGTGGAGTTCCAGCGTCATTCCCCGCGAACTTCCCGCGGAGTCGATTCGCCTGAAGGTGCTGCACCCCGAATTCGCCGAGCCCTTCCGGCGGACCCTGCGACCGGCCGAAAGGAGGGGGGCTCCGATCCGGATTCGCCTTTCGGGAGGGCGGGCCCTTCTCGGAAGCGTCGTGGACTCCCGGCAGCGCCCGATCCGGGGTGCCACGGTCCGGGTGAGGGACCGGCAAAGCCGCCGGGATGTCGTTGGCACGCGCACCGATGCGACCGGGGCCTTTGCGATGAGAATCGCCGGCCAACCCACGGACTGGTTGGGGTTGGTGGAGGCGCCTGGATTCGCGTCCAGGCTGGTGCCGATCGATGCAGGCAGATCGCCCACGGTGATCGAACCGATCGTCCTCCAGCCGGGTGTCGAGCTGACCTTGGACGTTCAGGGGCCCGAGGGTGAACCGGTCTCCGATGCCGTGATCGCGGCGACTTCGATGGAAGGCAGGTGGGTCCTCGATGCGCGGCCGGAAACGGACCTTCGAGGCAGGGCGGTTTGGACCCATGCCCCGGCGTTCGGCACGCTGCTGGAGGTGTCGCGCGACGGATTCGTTTCGTCCATGGTGCATCGGCCCTCCGATGTCACACACGTCACCGTCACCCTCTCGCCCATTCGGGAACTCGCGGGCCGGGTCATCGACGCCGACGACGGGCGGGACGTTCCGCATTTCCGCGTCCGGCGAGGCCGACGGGAATTCGACGAGGATGCCGTCGTTTGGGAATCGAGTCCGATCGCCATCGGTCGCGAGGGTCGTTTTCAAGTCATCGTCAGCGAACCGCGTCCGATCGCTCTCGATGGGGAGGGTCTTTTTCGAATCGGCGCCGCACCCGAGGTCCAGCCTCGGTATTACCGCTTCGATGCGCCCGGGTATGCCCCATCGGACGCCTTCGACGAGGCCACGCTGGAAAGCCGACAGGAACCGATTCGACTGAAGGCCGTGCCGAAGGTTGGGATCGACGAGGCCGTGCCCGACGGTGCCGCCGCGGATCCAGGCCGGTCGCGCGAAACCGAATTGCCGCCCGATCCCCCAGGCGATGCGCCGCAACGACTCGACGCTCTCCCGATCGAAGACGTGCCCGACGCATCCGCGGAGGCTCGCGTCGCGGAACCTCAGGGGAACGGCTCCGGGAAGGAGCATGCGGACGAATATGTCGTCCATGCCATGGGCGATCTCTACGTGCCTGTGTACCGGGTCAACCCGCATCGCATCTCGGTCTCCCTTCGTCCGAGGCATCCCAATGAGTCGATCGCGCGGTTCGCGGTGACGAACGCCGAGTCCCTGGGGATTCTGGTGTGGAACGTCCGGGTCCAGGTGTGGGATCCGGATGACGTCTCCGAACCGGTCGGCTGGAGGACCGTCGCTCGCGACTATCCGTCGGGCAGCACGGCGATGGTCGCACCGGGCACTGTGGAGGAGTTCCTGGTCACTGCGCCGGACCAGTCCCCGTGGCGTGTGTGCATTCTCTATAGCCTGGAGTTGCGAGAAAGCCCCGATGGCGTTTCCGGGCGCCGGTATGGCGGGCGGGACCACGAGAAGATCAGTAACCGGATCGGGGAGTGGTGACGGGCTTCTTGGTGATCTCCAGCCTTTCGGACCATCCAAGGCGAAGATCGGGGCGTCCTTGCCGGTCGGGTGGCGGTCTGTACCCCCGTTCCTTGAACGCGTTGTTGGAACAGGTGATGGAGTTGCCGACGCTTCCCGAGTTCGTGGCCGAATTGGATGCCCGTCTGGGCGCGGAGCGGGAACGCCGTCGCCGGTTCTACGAGGCGCATGGGGTGGGGGAGTACTGGCTGGTGGATCCGCTGTCCGAGATGCTCGATCAGTACCTGCTCGGGGAGGGAGGGTGCGCGCTTGAGATGAAGTCGCGGACCGGCTTGATCTGACCCCCGGGTTGGAAGGACGTCTGCAATTTGTCCCTGGGAACGAAGTGCGGGAACTCCCCTTCGGCCCGGTGGCGGAAGGCGATGGCGGAGAAGTCGATGGCTCATGGCGACCGGGTGCTGCGATGGCTGGACCGGACCTTCGGCGAGGCGCCGCCGGAAGGGAGGAGCCTGTGGATTTCGATGCACGGAGGCGGCAACACCCGTCCGGAGGTCAACGACCGCCAGTGGCGCAACCTAGATCCGCCTGTACGAACCGGCCGAGGGCATCTACGTGGCCCCCCGGGCGCCGACCGACACGTGGAATCTGTGGCACGAAGCCCACATCGATCCGCTGTTTCAGAGCCTGATCGATGCCCATGTGGCCCTGTCCGGAGTGAATCCTGACCGCGTGTACCTCTTGGGCTACTCGGCGGGCGGCGACGTAGTCTGGCAACTGGCGCCTCGCATGGCCGACCGATTCGCGTCGGCCGCGATGATGGCGGGGCATCCGAACGAATCCTCGGTGCTGGGGTTGCGCAATCTGCCGTTTGCGGTGTTCGTCGGTGGCAACGACGCGGCCTACAACCGCAACACCGTGGTGGCCGGGCGGGCGGCGGAACTCGGGCGCCTGGCCGCCGCGGACCCCGGAGGAACAGGCCATCGACGAGCGCGCAAAGATCGAGGCGGCATGCGAGGGGCAGATCATCACCCTCACCGGCCAGGTGCCGGCAGTGATCGACCTGCGCCTTTCCGATGCCCTGCTGGATCTCGACCGCCCAGTGACCGTGCGGGTCAACGGGCGTGAGGTCTTTACCGGGACCGTCCAACGCACGGCCGCCGCGATCGCAGGGTCCATCCAGGAGCGTCTTGATGCCGAATCAGCGGCGACCGCCTTGGTGCGATTGAACTAAGCCGATGCATCCACGGGGTTCCGGGTTGGAAGGTGCGGGGGACAGGGGAATCGTGTCCAGGCGGTGGAGATCGAAGCTCCGGCTGGATCCGCAAGCCAACTACGAGAGTCTTGGTGCAGCACCTTGCTCCACTGCATCGACGCGGAGATCGCGCAGCACGGTAATCCCCGGAATTGGGGCGCCTCGAATGATC